>CAXTVL010000043.1:2663-12848 GCA_964247515.1 uncultured Acetobacteraceae bacterium
AATCATGCGGCGGGCCCGGGGCGCCGCCCAGTCCGCCCGCGCGACGCGCACGGTGCGGCAACTGGCCGAGACCATGCTCGGCGCCGAGTTGGCGGCGCCCTCGCAGCGCCCGCGCGTCGCCGGCAACGCGCCGCCCCGGCTGGTGCTCGACCGGCTGACCGTGCGCTCGCCCAACACCTTCGGCACCGATCTGCGCGACATCTCGCTGGCCGTCGTCGGCGGCGAGATCGTGGGCCTCGCGGGCATCGCCGGCAACGGCCAGGCCGAGCTGATGGACGCGCTATCCGGCGAAATCCTGGCCGGCCGCCCGGAGACGGTGCGGATCGACGGCATCGCGGCGGGCCACATGGGGCCGCAGGAGCGAAGGCGCGCCCGCGCCTGCTTCGTCCCCGAGGACCGCCACGGCCATGCTGCCGTGACGTCGATGTCGCTGGCCGAGAACGCGTTCCTGTCCGCCTCGCGGCGCCGCTCGCTGGCGCGCTTCGGCCTGATCGACCGCGGTCGCACCAACCTGTTCGCGCGACGCATCATCGAGCGGTTCGACGTTCGCACCACCGGCCCCGGCGCCGCCGCCGGCTCGCTGTCGGGCGGCAACTTGCAGAAGTTCCTGGTCGGCCGCGAGGTGTTGCAAGACCCGAGCGTGCTGGTGGTCAACCAGCCGACCTGGGGGGTGGACGCCGGCGCCGCGCTGGCCATCCACGCGGCGATCGTGGCGTTGGCCGAGGCCGGCACCGCAATCGTCATCATCAGCCAGGACCTCGACGAGGTTCTGGCACTCGCCGACCGTGTGGCCGTCATCGCCGGCGGGCGGCTGTCGCGGCCGGTGCCGACGCGCGAGGCGACGGTCGAGCAGGTCGGGCGCCTGATGGGCGGGGACGCCACGCCCGAGCTGGCGGCTGCTTAGTCCACGCCTTGTTCAGCATCGAGCCGCGCGGCGAGGAGTCGCGCTTCTGGCGGGTGGCCTCGCCGCTGCTGGCGCTGCTGCTGACCGGGCTCATGTCCGGGCTGATCTTCGCGCTGATGGGGCGGCCGCCGGCGCTCACCGTCTACACCTTCCTGGTCTCGCCGCTGCTGGCGCCGGACGGGCTGACGGCATTGCTGGTCAAGGCGGCGCCGCTGGTCACGATCGGGGTCGGCCTGTCGCTGGCCTACCGGGCGAACGTCTGGAACATCGGCACCGAGGGGCAGTTCACGCTGGGCGCGATGGTGGCTGGCGGCGTCGCGCTGGCGCTGCCGGACGCGCCGCGCGCGGCGGTGCTGCCGCTGCTGGTGCTGGCCGGGGCGGTGGGCGGCATGGCCGCCGGCGGCCTGGTCGCCTGGCTGCGCGTCCGGTTCAACGCAAACGAGATCCTGACCAGCCTGATGCTGACCTACATCTTGCAATATTTGCTGGTCTACCTCGTGACCGGCCCGTGGCGCGACCCGCAGGGGTTTGGCTTCCCGCAGACCGCCATGTTCTCCGACGCGGCCGCCGGACCCCGGCTGCTGGAGGGCAGCAATCTGCACCTCGGCGTGGCGCTGGCGCCGCTGCTCGCCCTCGGCGTCTGGGTGGTGCTGAACCGCACCACGCTCGGCTTCCAGTTCCGCGTGCTGGGCCAGGCGCCGCGCGCCGCGCGCTTCGCGGGCTTCAGCGAGAACCGGCTGGTGTGGGTGGCGATGCTGGTCAGCGGCGGGCTGGCGGGGCTCGCCGGCATGTTCGAGGTCACGGGCACGGTGGGGCAGCTCACCACCGCGATCTCGCCCGGCTACGGCTTCTCCGCCATCATCGTGGCGTTCCTGGGCCGGCTGAACCCGCTGGGCGTCATCCCCGCCGGCCTGCTGCTGGCCCTGTCGTACCTGGGCGGCGACGCGGCGCAGATCGCGCTGCGGCTGCCCAACGCCGTGACCGGCATCGTGCAGGGCATCCTGCTGTTCGCCCTGCTCGGCTGCGACGTGCTGCTGCTGCACCGGGTGCGCTGGCGCCCGGCTCGGGCTGCTTGATGCTTGCCATCGTCACCAGCTTCCTGGTCAGCGTCGTCGTCGCATCGACACCGCTGCTGCTGGCCGCGACCGGCGAACTGGTCGCGGAGCGGGCCGGCGTGCTCAACCTGGGCGTCGAGGGCATGATGCTGGCCGGCGCCATCGCCGGCTTCGCTACGGCGGAGCGAACCGGTTCGACGGCGCTCGGCCTCATCGCGGCGCTTGGCGCCGGGGTGGCGCTGGCGTTGCTGTTCGGCGTGCTGACGCTGACGCTGCAAGCCAACCAGACCGCGACCGGCCTGGCGCTCACCATCTTCGGGCGCGGCTTCAGCGCGCTGCTGGGGGCGGGCTATGTCGGCATCGCCGCCCCCACCCTGCCCCGGCTGCACGTCACCGGCCTGTCCGACATCCCGCTGCTGGGGCCGGTGCTGTTCGGCCACGACGCGCTGGTCTACGCGGCGCTGGCGATCCTGGCCGCCGTCGCCTACGCCATCCGGCGAACGCATCCGGGGCTGGTGCTGCGCGCGGTGGGCGATTCGCACCACGCGGCGCATTTCCTGGGCTACCCCGTGCTGCGCATCCGCTACGCCGCGGTGGCGTTCGGCGGCGCGCTGGCCGGGCTGGCCGGGGCCGACATGTCGCTTGCCACCACGCCGCTCTGGGCGCAGGACCTCACCGCCGGGCGCGGCTGGGTCGCGGTGGCGCTGGTGACGTTCTCCGCCTGGCGGCCGTTCTGGCTGCTGGTCGGCGCGTGGTTCTTCGGGGCGCTGATGTACCTGTCGCTCTACGTGCAGGCGCTGGGTGTCGCCATCCCGTCGCCGCTGCTGTCGGCGCTGCCCTATATCGGCACCGTGGTCGTGCTGGTGCTTATCTCGCGCGACCGCCGGCGCATCCGCCTGCACCGCCCGGCGATGCTGGGATTGTCGTTCCAGCCCCGCGGCTAGGTCAGAACTCCAGCAGCGTCTCGCGCAGCGTCGCCTTCGAGTACGCCGTGCGGGTCAGCCCGCGACGTTGCAGCGCCGGCACCAATCCATCGGTGATCGAGGCGATGTAGCTGCGGCTCAGCCGGTGGAACGGCGTGGTGATGAGGAAGCCGTCGCCGCCCACGGCCTGCATCGCCTCGCCCATCAATTCGGCCACCCGGTCCGGGGTGCCCACCAACTCGAGCGTGCTCCCCGCGCCGCTGTCGCGCACCAACTGCCGCAGCGTCTTGCCGCTGCCCGGCTGGCAGAACTTGTCGAGCGCTCCCTGCTCGGCGTTGGTGGCGAGCGGCGGCAACGGCTCGTCCAGCGCGTAGCGCGAGAAGTCGATGTCGACGAACGAGCCGAACAGCGCCAGCGTCCGTTCGGTGAAACCGGGCGAGGCCAGCACCCGCTCGTACTGCTCGCGCGCCGCGTCCACCGTCTCCGCGACCACCGGGGCGATCAGGAACAGCACCTTGACGCTGTCCGGATCGCGCCCCTGCGCCTCGGCGTGGCGGCGTACGTCATCGCGGTAGGCGATCATGCCTTCGACGCCGTTGGTGGTGGCGATGATCGAATCGGCGTGCTTGGCGGCGAACTGGCGGCCGCGCGGCGACCCGCCGGCCTGGATGTAGGCGGGGCGGCCCTGCGGGCAGCGCACGGTGTTGAGCGGCCCGGCGGAGCGGAACCAACGGCCCTCGAAGTTCACCGGGCGCACGCGGTTGGCGTCGGCGTAGGTCTCGCCGTCGTGGTCGCGGACCACCGCGTCCGGCTCCCAGGACTCGAACAGCTTCGTGACCAGATCGACGTATTCGTCGGCCATGTCGTAGCGCAGCGCGCGCGGCGGCATCTCGGCGTGGCCGAAGTTGCGCGCCGCCGCGTCCTCGGTGCTGGTGACGATGTTCCAGCCGAACCGGCCGCGCGACAGGTGGTCGAGCGTGGAGGCGAGGCGCGCCAGCATGAATGGCGGGTACGCCATGGTCGACATGGTGATGACGATGCCGAGCCGCCGGGTGACGCTGCCCATCAGCGCGGCGAGCGGCGCCGGGTCGTGCTTGGGGGCCATGATGCCGTATTTCAGGTAGGCCGCGTTGCTGCCGCCGTGCACCGCAGGAATGCTCAGCGTGTCCTCGACCAGCATGTAGTCGAAGCAGGCGCGCTCCATGCCGCGCGCCAGGTCCATGTGCAGCTCGCCGGTCCACGGCTCCGGCGCCGAACCCAACGGGTCGCTCCAGGCGTTCTGGCCGAAATAGGTGAACCAGCCGAGATGGAAGGGTCTGGCGGACATGCGGCCTCCGTGGCGGTCAGCCCCGAAGCGCGTCGAGGTCGACGCCGAAACATGCATCCGCCATGCCGATGCCGCAGGCGATTGCCTTGAACGCCACGGCTTGCCTTGGCGCGATCAGTGTTTCCATCTCCCAGCCGGTGTCCAGCCGCCGGTAGTGCTCGACCCGCATCTGGTTCCCGACAGAGGCGACTATGAGAGCAATGCTTGAACGGTTGAGCGGCCCTGGCTGGATATCCGAAGACCGTGCTGCTCGTAATGCGCCAAACCCTTGTAGATGAAACTCGATGGCTGATCACGGTGCGAGATCATGTTTCGGACTTTTGCCGAGAAATAAGTATCCTGTCTGCGTCGTAAAATCGCGGCGTCCTGCCCGGTCGGGGTCAGGAGCTCTGTCAGGCGCTCAATCAGATCACCTGTGGCGATCCATCCCGTATTGTTCTGATCCAACAAGCGCAACGTTGGCAATACTAGCTCTCGTTCCGAGATACGCGGCTCCTCCGTCCTCGCATATCGAGCGTGTGGTGTTAGCTGCGTGAATAGTTGCACCGCCTCCAGCTTTCTTGAACCAAATCCGGTCGCATAACCGACAGTCGACTCCAAGAAGTACTCCCGCTCCCTCCCACCACCTTCCAACCCAAGCAGGAATCGGAAGGTGTCAGTCGCTTTTGCGCTCAACAGATACGAGAGAGCACCATATTTATCATCAGGCGGCACTCGGACAACCTTGAGAGCTAAGGTGTCGAGAAAGAGCGGAATGGGTAGCTCTAATTCCAACTCGTCGGTCGCGTGATTATAGCCCATCACGCTATGCGCGACCTTGGCGGAGTCCGGCGGCGGCTGGACTTTCAGGAAAGCGTTCATGGCTCCACCCTACGCCCGGGCAAAGGCGGGCTTAATTATTCCCCTGTTTCAGCACTGAACTCGCCTAGGTGCATCCCTCTGGCGTTATAGCGCTCGACGCGTCCATGCAGTGAGTCCCATTCAAGGATATCGCCCGTAACGTCGTCCCGCCATCGCGAACGCTTCCCTCCTCCGTAAGCTGTCTTGGGTCTCATCCTCTTGGCATTCGGAAACCCCGGAAGGTCGCGCGGTGCCATGATACGCTCGTGTGCAGGCAGGCGCGCCAAATCCCTCTCCCACTCGTGGCAAACAAATCCGAGCGATCTAGACCTGTCAGTTGACCAGGAACCCGCCATCCACCGGCATGTCGATGCCGTTGACCATCGCCGCCGCGTCCGACAGCAGGTAGGCGATCACCGAGGCGACCTCCTCCGGTTGCACGAAGCGGCCCAACGGGATGCGCGCCAGCATCGGGCCGGACTTGGCCGGGTCGCTCCACGCCTTCTCGGCCATCGGCGTCAGCGTCACCACCGGATGCACCCCGTTCACCCTGATGCCGCGCCGGCCCAGCTCGTTCGCCATCACCCGGGTCAGCCCGTCGAGCGCCCCCTTCGAGGCGCAATAGGCCGCGTGGTCGGCGAAGCCGATGAAGGAGGAGATGCTGGAGACGTTGACGATGGCGCCGGTCGCGCCGCGCCCCAGCACGCCGCGCGCGTATTCCTGCGCCACGATCATCGGCGCGCGGCAGTTGACCGCCATGATCGTGTCGAAGGTGTCGGCGTCGAGGTCGAGGAAGGCATCGAGCTCGGTGGTGCCGGCGCAGTTGACCAGCAGGTCGACCGGCATCGCCTCGCGCGCGGCGGCGCGGGTGCGCGGGGCGTCGGCCAGGTCGACAGCTATGGTGCGGCAACCGATCTCGGCGCGCAGGCTGTCGAGGTCAGCGTCCGACCGGCTGAGTGCCACCACGCTGGCGCCGCGCTCGGCCAGCAGCTTCGCCGTGGCGCGGCCGATGCCCTTGCCGGCGCCCGTGACCAGCACCGAACGCCCCTGGAAATCCCTGCTCATGACGCGAGGCCCTCCTTGTCGAACACATAGGCGTGCGCTGGGTCGAAACCCACGCGGAAGCGCTCGCCCTTGGCCAGCGCGACCCGGCCCGGCGCCTGCAACAGCATGGCCTCGCCGGCCGGCGTCTGCGCGTGGATCAGCGTGGTGCCGCCCAGGCTCTCGGTCAGGTCCGCCACCAGGGCGATGCCGTGGGCGCCGCCTTCCAACGTCAGGTGCTCGGGCCGCAACCCCAGTGTCACGTCCCGCCCCGTCGCCCGTGCCAGCGGCAGCGGCAGCGGCGCTTCGAACGCCGGATGCACCAGCGCCCCGTCCACCACCGTGGCACTCACGAAGTTCATTTTCGGCGACCCGATGAAGCCCGCCACGAACACGTTGGCGGGACGGTCGTACAGCTCCTGCGGCGAGCCGACCTGCTCGACGCGCCCGGCGCGCAGCACGACGATGCGGTCGGCCAGCGTCATCGCCTCCACCTGGTCGTGCGTCACGTAGACCATGGTGACGCCCAAATTGCGGTGCAGCCGCGCGATCTCGACGCGCATCTGGGCGCGCAGCTCGGCGTCGAGGTTGGACAGCGGCTCGTCGAACAGGAACACCTTGGGATGGCGCACGATCGCCCGCCCGATCGCCACCCGCTGCCGCTGGCCGCCCGACAGGTGCTTGGGCCTGCGGTCGAGCAGGTTCTCCATCTGCAGGATGCGCGCCGCCTCGGCGACCTGCTTGGCGATCTCGGCTTTCGGCACCTTGGACACCTTGAGGCCGAAGCCGATGTTGTCGCGCACGCTCATGTGCGGGAACAGCGCGTAGCTCTGGAACACCATCGAGACCCGCCGCCTCGCCGGCTCGGTGTCGGTGACGCGCGCGCCGTCGATGAACACCTCGCCGGCCGAGACCTCCTCAAGCCCCGCGATCATGCGCAGCAGCGTCGACTTGCCGCAGCCGGACGGCCCCACGAACACCACGAACTCGCCCTGTTCGGCGGCCAGGCTCACGCCATGGATCACCGTGCTGGCGCCGTAGCGCTTCTCCACGCCCTCCAGCCGCAAATAGCTCATTTCGTGGCTCCCATGGTCAAGCCCCGGATCATGTGGCGCGAGACCAGCAGCGCGAACACCGTGACCGGCAGCACGACGACGGTGCCGGTCGCCATGATCTTGCCCCAGGGCAGTTCGTAGCCGGACATGAAGCTGGTGGCGACCACGGGTGCCGTCTGCACGTCGCGCCGGGTCAGCACCAGCGCGTAGAGCAGCTCGTTCCAGGAGAAGATGAAGCCGAAGATCGCCGAGACCGCGATGCCCGGCAGGCCCAGCGGCAGGTAGACGCGCCGGAAGATCGCGAACTGGCTGGCGCCCTCCAGCCGCGCCGCCTCTTCCAGGTCGCGCGGGATCGAGCGGAACTGGTCGGTGGCGATCCACACCACGATCGGCAGGATGAAGGTGATGTAGACCAGGATCAGCACCAGATGCGTGTCGAGCAGGCGCAAGTTGCGCGCCAGGATGTAGATCGGCAGCGCCAGCACGATCGGGCTCACGAACCGGTTGGAGATGAACCAGAACCACAGATCGGACTTGCCGCGGAACTCGTAGCGCGCCAGCGCGAAGGCGGCCGGCGTGCCAAGTGCCAGCGACAGCGCCGTGCTCGCCAGGGCCACGACCAGCGAGTTGAACACCGCGTCCACGACCTTCCGGTCGGCGAACACCAGGGCGTAGTTGGCGAGCGTCGGGTGGAACAGCCAGACCGGCGGCGAGGCGAGCAAATCGGTCTGCGTCTTGAATGACGAGGACACCATCCAGTAGAACGGGAACACGGTCGCGGCGAAGGTCGCGAGCAGTCCCAGCGCGTGCAGCGCGCGCCCGAAGCCGCGCGACGGCATCAGTCGATCTCCCGATAGAACAGCCGGATGTAGAGCCGCGCCAGCGCGATGGTCAGCACCAGCAGCAGGATCGCCTGCGCCGAGGCGAGACCCAGATCGAACACCCGGAAGCCGACCCGCTGGATGTAGATCGAGATCAGCTCGGTCGCCGCCCCGGGGCCGCCGCGGGTCATGGTGAACACCACGTCGAACAGCTTGAGCACGTCGGCCGAGCGCAGGATGAGCATCGCGGTCAGCCCCGGCAGCAGGTACGGCGCCTGCACCAGCGTCAGCAACGGCCATTTGCGCGCGGTCTCGAGCCGTGCCGCCTCCTCGATGTCGACCGGCACCATCGACAGGCCGGACAGGAAGATCAGCGCGCAGAACGGCGTCCACTGCCAGACGTCGAGGATCGCGATGGCCGCGAACGCGCCGCGCACGTCGCCCAGCCAGTCGAACGAGGCGAAGCCGAACAGGCCGATGACGCTGTTGGCGACACCGAAGTCGCGGTTGAAGATCAGCCGGCCGAGCAGCCCCACCACGGCGTAGGTGGTCGCCAGCGGAATCACCAGCGACACCCGCGCCAGCGCCCGCAGGAAACCTAGGCCAGGGCGGTGCAGCAACAGCGCCACGCCGAGGCCCACCGCCACCTCGGCCGGCATGACGACGCAGAAGAACAGGCCGGTGCGGCCCAACGTCTGCCAGAAGGTCGGGTCGCCCAGCGCCTGCGCGTAATTGGCCAGGCCCACGAACGGGAAGCCGTCGCGGGTGCGCGTCAGGTTGTACTGGCGCAGCGACGTGACCAGCGCGAACAGCGTCGGGTAGATGCCGACGGCGAGCAGAGCCAGCACCGCGGGGGCCAGGAACCACAGCGGCGTGAAGCGGCCATAGCCCAGGTTGGGCCGGCGCCGGCTCGCCGTCAGCGCCCCGGTCAGGTCGTGCGGCGACACCTACTGCAACAGCTTCTTCTTGCCGTCGTAGTAGCCCTCCTTCCGCAACACCGCCTCCATCCGGGTGCCGATCTCCTTCGCGCCGTCGGCGACCGAGACCTGGCCCAGCATCATCTTGGAGCCGAACTCGGCCACGATCTCGGAGATCGCGGGCCAGGCCGGGAAGCGCGGCCGGAACTCCGGCACGCCGCTCTGCCAGGAGGCCACCATCGGCTCCACGAACTTGTAGGTCGCGCGCATCTCGGGGTCGCGGTAGACCGCCATCCGGCCGGACACGCCGCCCGCCTGCACGTATGGCTTGGCGATCGCCTCCGAGGTCGCCCACTGGATGAAGATCCAGGCCGCCTTCTGCTCGCGCTCCGGCGCCTGCGAGGCGACGGCGAGCGAGAAGCCGCCCAGCGCCGGCAGCCGCCCGGCCGGCCCGGCCGGCTCCGGCGCCACCGCCAGGCAGTCGCCCAGCTTGGATGTCTTGGGGTCGGTGAGCGTCGGGTAGAACGCCGACCATTCGGTGATCATCGCGACCTGGCCCTGGCCGAACGCGTTGACCGCCTCGGCGTGGTCCCAGCTCACGATGCCGGGCGGCATGTCCTTCATCAGTTTCTGCCGGTCGGCGAGGCCGGCCTGGCTGCCCGGGCTCATCAGGTTGGAGTGGAAGCTCCGGTCGAGCAGCGAGCCGCCGAACGGCCACAGGAAGCGCATGAAGCTGTCGGCCGACTGGGTTTCGCCGCGCAGCGACTGCAAGGCGTAGCCGTAGTGCTTCTTCGCCGGGTCGGTGAGCTTGGGCGCGTAGGTGTTCATCAGCTCGTCCCAGGTCGCCGGCGGCTGGTCGAAGCCGGCATCCTTGAGCGCGCACTTGTTGTAGTAGAGCAGGCCGGAATAGTTGTCGAACGGCAGGCCGTAGGTCTCGCCGCCCCAGGTGCCGAAGGCGTTCAGCAGCAGCGGGAAGAAGCCCTTCAGGTTCAGGTTCGGGTCGGTGATCGCGGGGTCCGCGGCGAACTTGCCGATCGGCTGGATCCAGCCGTTCTCGGCGTACTCGCCGATCCACACCAGGTCGACCAGCGCCACCGACAGGTCGCCCTGGCTGTTGAAGTTCAGCACTTCCTTCTCGCGGGTGTTCTCGTACGGCACGATCTCGTAGCTGACCTTGATGCCGGTCTGGCGCTCGAACTCCGGCAACAGCTTGATGATCGCGCGGTAGCCCGGCCGGTCGAGGAACACCACGTGCAGCTCGGTGCCCTTGTACGGCGCCGCGGCGCGGGCGATGTCCCAGTC
>CAXTVL010000044.1:0-8012 GCA_964247515.1 uncultured Acetobacteraceae bacterium
CGCTCATGGCGCTGTAGAAGCCGTCGATGCGGACCTTGAGCAGGCGATCGAGGGCATCGGCGCGCGCGAGGTGCGGCGGCGGGAGCGGCACCGTCTGGCGCAGGTCATGGAGCTGAGTCGCGACGACGCGTGGCGTGGCCTGGTGGCGCGGGACGGCAGCCGGCTGCTGGTGGCGGAGCATCCGCCGCCGTTGTTCCGCCTGGGTCCCGAGGAGGAAGTCGCGCACGAAGCCTTCGCGGCCTATCACGCCAGCTTGCCGCCGGAGCAGCTAGCGCTGGTGCAACGCTACCGGCTGCGCGACGTGGCGTTCAAGGCGGTGGGGGTCGGCAGCGTCGGCACGTTCTGCGCCATCGGCCTGTTCGCCGACGCCGACGACCACACGCTGCTGCTGCAACTCAAGGAGGCGCGGCGTTCGGTGTTGGAACCGTACGCCGGTGAGAGCGTATTTGCCAACCATGGCCACCGCGTGGTGGTCGGCCAACGCATGATGCAGGCCAGTGCGGACGTGTTCCTGGGATGGGCCCATGACGCGCCGCGCGGGCGCAACTTCTACGTCCGCCAGTTGAAAGACTCTCGCCTGGCGGCGGTGGGCGAGCGGATCGAGGGCGACGCCCTGCGGTTCTACGCCCAGCTTTGCGGGCGCACGCTGGCACGGGCGCACGCCCGCACGGCGGATTGCGCGCGCATCGCCGGCTATCTCGGCGAAGGAGAGGCGTTCGACGCGGCGATCGCGGAGTTCGCCTGCGGATATGCGGCGCAGGCCGAACAGGATTGGCGCAGCTTCTGCGACGCCATCCGCAGTAACCGGATCGAAGTTCGGTCGAAGTGACAGTGGGTTGCGGGATGTGGACCAGATGTTGATTGACACGGCCGTGTTGAGCGCAGCCGAGCACCTGCTGGCGCTTTGCCGCGCGGGCGGCTTGCGGGTCGTCACCGCGGAGAGTTGCACCGGGGGCTTGATCGCCGCCACCCTGACCGCCTTGGCCGGCAGCAGCGAGGTGTTCGACCGCGGTTTCGTCACCTATTCCAACGCCGCCAAGACCGAGATGCTGGGCGTGCCGCCGGCGCTGATCACCCGTCTCGGCGCGGTCAGTTCGGAGGTCGCCAACGCGATGGCGGTCGGAGCGCTGGCGAGGTCGGGCGCCGACTTCGCGGTGTCGGTCACGGGGATCGCCGGACCGGGCGGGGGCAGCGCCGAGAAGCCGGTGGGCTTGGTCTGGTTCGGCGTCGCCGCGCGCGGGGTGAAGGCTGGTTGCGAGATGCAGGTGTTCCCGGGCGACCGCATGGCGGTGCGCCGGCAGACGGTCTCACGGGCGCTGGAGCTGCTGTCGGCGAAGGTTGCTCCCGGCAGCCGATAGGCCAGGCTCAGAGCTGCACCGGAACTCCGGCCTGCCCGGCCGCGAACACCGCGTCGATCACCCGCATGTTGGCGACCGCGTCGGCGAGCGGGAACTCGACAGGGCGCCGTTCCAGGATGGCTCGCGAGATCGCGTCGCCTTGTAGGGTGTATTGGTCGGCGGCCGGAAAGCTCTCGACGCGCCCGCTGCCGCCGGACAGATCCCGCCCGTCGTCGACCACGATCCTGCAGGGCGTGTCGGGCGGTGTGTTGAACGGGATCAGAACTTCGACCCGTGCCTTGCTACCGACTACCGTGACACGCTGGAACGGCGCCAGTTGGGTCGAGCAGGTGAATGTCAGGTGGCCTTGCGGAAACGCGATCAACGCGCTGGTCAGCCGGTCGGTGCCGAAGCCAGGGTCCATGTCCACACGGCCGGCGACCCAGATCGGTTCAGTACCGAACAAGTACCGCGCCGTGGCGATCGCGTAGCAGCCAATGTCCATCAAGGCGCCACCGCCGATGCCCGCCTGGTTGCGAACGTTGGCCGGATCGACATTGTAATAGCTGAAGAAGGTCTGGATGGCGCGGACCTCGCCCAGCGTGCCATCGCGGCAGAGTGCCCGGACACGCCGCCACCAGGGTGTGTGGCGCACCATGAACGCCTCGGCCACGATCAGGCCGCGGCGTCCGGCCTCATCCGCCAGTCGTGCGGCTTCGCTGGCCGTAAGCGCGATCGGCTTCTCGCACAGCACGTGCTTGCCGGCCGCGACGGCCCGCAGCGCCCATGGCACGTGCAAATGGTTCGGCAACGGGATGTACACCGCCGCGACATCGGGATCGGCCAGCAAGGCTTCATAGCTGCCATGGGCACGGGCGATGCCGCATTCCGCCCCGGCTCGCTCCGCAGACGCGATATCGCGCGAAGCGATGGCGACGACCCGGCTATGCCGCCCTGCCTGCATCGCCGGGATCACCTTGGTCCGGCCGATCTTGGCGGTGCCCAGCACGCCCCAGGCGATGGTGTCGGTCATCGTGCCGGGCCGAGCGTGTGGCCGGACACGCCATACGCCGGCCGCACGCTCAAGGGCCTACTTCGGAGCCGGCGTCGCCGGTGACGGAGCCGGCGTCACGGCCGGGGCGGGCGGCGCCGACATCGGGGCGGAGGACGAGGCCGGCGTCACCGCTTTTTTCTGCATCCGGGCGGCGCGGGTCGCGGAGCCAAAGGCATGGATGTCGGCCACGGTGACGTAGCCTTTCTTGGTCGAGTCCATGACGTCGAAGTGCTTGGTCACGTAGCCCCAGTTGGCCGCCGTCGCCTGAGCGCGGGTCAGGTGGCCGTCATGCGTGGTGTTGGCGGCATCGAACCGTTGCTGCATCGAGACCCGCTTGGCGCGCTTCCTGGCCGGCGCGGCCATCGTCGCGGGGGCGTCGGTCGCGGGGGCGGCCTTCGATGGGAAGTTCGGCGCGGCCTGCGGCAGGCCGGGCGCGCTGTTGCCTGCCGGTGGGGTCTGCGCCTGGACCGAAGGTGTGACGGCCGCGAACATGGCGATGGCCGTCGCGACGAGAAGGATTTTCTTCAATGCTTGTCTCCTTGACAGTTCGGTGCGCACTCTATTGAGTTTTGGCAGAGTCGCACAGTGTTATCTGCGTAATGGCAGCGAGCGCTTCATGCACGTGCGCTGTCGCCACGTCCAGGTGCGTGCACAACCGGAGCCGATGCCGGCCCGTGACCGAAACCATGATGCCTTGTTCGCGCAACCGGTCGGCGATCGCATCGCCGGTGTACCCGGTCGCCGACACGTCGCAGAACACCAGGTTGGTCTCCGGCGGCTCGACCACGAACCCCTCGATCTGCCCCAGCCCCCGCGCCAGCGTACGGGCATTCTCGTGATCGTCCGCCAGCCGGTCGACATGGTGGTCGAGCGCATACAGGCAGCCGGCAGCGTTGAGGCCGCCCTGCCGCAACGCGCCGCCGAGCCGCTGCTTCCAACGCCAGGCGCGGTCGATGAACTCGACGCTGCCGCACAGTACGGCGCCCAGGGGTGCCCCGAGGCCCTTGGTGAAATCGAGCCACACGCTGTCATAGCCGGCCACCATGTCCGACGCGGCGATCCCGGTCGCCACCACCGCGTTCATGACGCGGGCGCCATCCATGTGCGTGGCCATGCCGTGCTCGTGCGCCAGCTCCGCCACGGCACGCAATGCGTCCACCGCCCAGATCGTGCCGCCGCCCAGATTGGCCGTCTGCTCGACCTCGACCAGGGTTTGCGGCGTGTCGTAGCGCGACGGGTTGGGGATCAGCGCCTCCGCGAGCGTGGCGGCGCTGAACTGCCCGCGCGGGCCGTCGAGCGGCATGATCTGCACTCCGGTCAGCGCCGCTGCGGCACCACCCTCGCTGTTCAGGATGTGCGCGGTGCGGTGTGCCAGGATCGCCTCGCCCGGCCGGCAATGGGTCAGCACGGCGATCTGGTTGCACATCGTCCCGGTCGGCAGGAAGATCGCCGCCTGCTTGCCGAACAGGGCGGCGCTGCGTTCGCAGAGCGCGTCGATGGTGGGATCGAGCCCGGACTGCTCGTCGCCCACCTGCGCGCGCATCATCGCCTCTTTCATCCCGGGCGTGGGCCGGGTCTGGGTGTCGGAATACAGGTTGACCCGGACCGGCGCCTGGTTGGGGCGCGGACGAGGTGGCGCGTGGACCATCGAAAATCCCTTCGGACGGGCTAGTCGGCCTCGGACTTGGCGGCGACAGCGGGCCGAGACGCGCCAGGCCTGGCCGCGGCGCCCACCGGCGGACCATACACATCTCGGGCGCGCTTCAGGAACGCCGCCACCATGCGCCCGACCGCCTGGTTGAACACCGCCCCGATCGCCGCCTGCAACAGACGGCTGCGGAACTCGAAATCGACGAAGAAATCGACGCGGCAGCCCTTGGGATCGGGCGTGAACTTCCACTGGTTGTTGAGGTAACGGAACGGGCCGTTCTCGTAGCGCACCCGCACCATGTGCGGGCGCTCCAGGATCACCCGGCTGGTGAAGCTCTCGCGGAACGGGCCGAAGCCGATGGTGAGATCGGCCACTTCCTCGGTCGGCGTGCGTGAGCGCACCTTGCTGCCGATGCACCAGGGCAGGAATTGCGGGTACTTGCCGACATCGGCCACGAGCTCGAACATCTGCTCGGGCTGGTATGGCACCACACGGTGCTCTGCGTGAGTGGGCATCGGTCAGGCGGCGACGAGCGGGGCCGTGGCGAGTTGGCTCTCGCGGGCCGCCCGCAACTGCGCGAAATCGGCATCGGCATGGTAGGAGCTGCGCGTGAGCGGGGTGGCGGAGACCATCAGGAAACCTTTCGCCCGCGCGACGGCCGCATAGTCGGCGAACCCGTCGGGAGAGACGAACTCGGCGACCGCGGCGTGCTTCACGGTAGGCTGGAGATACTGCCCAAGCGTCAGGAAGTCGACATCGGCCACGCGCAGGTCGTCCATCACCTGCATGATCTCCGCCCGCGCCTCGCCCAGGCCCACCATCAGGCCGGACTTGGTGAAGATGCCGGCGTCGATCCGCTTCACGCTGTCGAGCAGGCGCAGCGACTGGTAGTAGCGGGCGCCCGGCCGGATGCTCGGATACAGGCGGGGCACGGTCTCGAGGTTGTGGTTGAAGACGTCGGGCCGGGCATCGACCACGGTCTCGACCCCACCCGGCTTGCGCAGGAAATCGGGCGTCAGCACCTCGATCGTGGTGGACGGCGTCGCGGCGCGGATGGCGCGGATCACCGCCGCGAAATGCGCCGCCCCGCCGTCCCGCAAATCGTCGCGATCGACCGAGGTCACGACCACGTGGCGCAGGCCGAGCTTGGCCACCGCGTCGGCGACGCGATCGGGCTCGGTCGCATCCACCGGCTGCGGCAGTCCAGTGGCGACGTTGCAGAAGCTGCAGGCGCGCGTGCAGGTGTCGCCCATGATCATCATGGTGGCGTGACGCTGCGACCAGCACTCGCCGATGTTGGGGCAGGCGGCCTCCTCGCAAACCGTCACCAGGCCATGCTCGCGCATCAGCGCGCGAGTTTCGTGGTAGACCGGATGCGTGGGCGCCTTCACCCGGATCCAAGACGGCTTGGCGGCTGGCACATTGTCCGGCCGGTTCATCTTCTCGGGATGGCGCGCCGCGGCACGGTGGTCGATCTGCACGCGCGTGGTCATCGCAAGGCCTCCTAGCACGGCCTAGAAGTGGATAACCTGCCCGTACGCGTCAAGCACGGCCTCGTGCATGGTCTCGCTCACCGTGGGATGCGGGAACACGGTGTGCATCAGGTCGGTCTCGGTGGTCTCCAGCGTCTTGGCGATGGCGAAGCCCTGGATCATCTCGGTGACTTCCGAGCCGATCAGGTGGGCGCCCAGCAACTCGCCGGTCTTGGCGTCGAACACCACCTTGGTCATGCCCTCGGGCTCGCCCATGGTGATCGCCTTGCCGTTGCCGATGAACGGGAAATGGCCGACGCGGACCTCGTGCCCGCTCTCCCGCGCGCGCGCCTCGGTGAAGCCGACCGAGGCGACCTGCGGTCGCGAGTAGGTGCAGCCGGGGATGTTGTTCCAGTCAATCGGATGCACGTCCGGCACCCCCGCGATCTTCTCGACGCAGACCACGCCCTCGTGGCTCGCCTTGTGCGCGAGCCAGGGTGCCCCGCAGACGTCGCCGATCGCGTAGACGCCCGGCTCGCCGGTGCGGCAGAACGGGTCGATCAGGATGTGCGTGCGCTCGACCTTGACGCCGGTGCCCTCCAGCCCGATCCCCTCGACGTTGCCCACGATGCCGACCGCCGAGATCACCCGCTCGACGGTGATCTCCTGGGAGCGGCCAGCGGCCTCGACCGTGACGGTGACGTTGTCCGCGCCCTTGCGCACCGATTTGACGTTGGCGCCGGTCATGATCTTGATGCCCTGCCGCTCGAACGCCTTGCGCGCGAAGGCGGAGATCTCGGCGTCCTCGACCGCCAGGATGCGGTCCAGCACCTCGACCACGGTCACGTCGGCGCCCATGTTGCGGTAGAAGCTCGCGAACTCGATGCCGATGGCGCCGGAGCCGATCACCAACAGGCTCTTGGGCATCGTCGGCGGCACCATCGCCTCACGGTATGTCCAGACGAGCTTGCCGTCCGCCTCGATGCCGGGCAATTGCCGCGCGCGGGCGCCGGTCGCGATGATGATGTGCTTGGCCCCGAGCGTCGCCACCGGCTTGCCGTCCTTCTCGACACCGACCTTGCCTTTGCCCGCCAGCTTGCCGGCGCCGTCGAACGTCGTGACCTTGTTCTTCTTCAGCAGGTGGCCGACGCCCGAGGCGAGCTGCTTGGCCACGCCGCGCGAGCGCTTCACCACGGCGGCCAGGTCGAAGCGGATGTTGTCGGCGGCGAAGCCGAACTCGCCGAGGTTGTGCAGGAGGTGGTTGATCTCGCTGGAGCGCAGCAGCGCCTTGGTCGGGATGCAGCCCCAGTTGAGGCAGATGCCGCCCAAATGCTCGCGCTCCACCACGGCGGTCTTCATGCCGAGCTGGGCGGCACGGATCGCCGCCACGTAGCCGCCCGGCCCGCCGCCAATGACGACGAGGTCGAAGTTCTGTTCTGCCATGATGTCCCCTTCGTCCGCTCACAGCATGAGGCTGAGCGGGTCCTCCACGACGCGCTTGAACTCGGCGATCCACTCGGCGGCCAGCGCCCCGTCGACGACGCGATGGTCGACCGACAGGGTGCAGGTCATCACCGTCGCGACCGCGAGCTGGCCGTCGCGGACCACCGGGCGCTGCGTGCCGGCGGCGACCGCCAGGATGCCGGCCTGCGGCGGGTTGATGATGGCGGCGAAGTCCTTGACCCCGTACATGCCCATGTTCGAGACCGAGAAGCCGCCGCCCTGGAACTCCTCGGGCCGCAGCTTGCCGGCACGCGCACGGGCGGCGAGGTCCTTCATCTCGTTGCTGATGGCGGCAAGGCCCTTCAGATCCGCGCGGCGCACGATGGGCGTGATGAGGCCGTCCGGTATCGACACCGCGACCGAGATGTCGACGTCGTCGTAGAGCACGACGTTGTCCTCGGTGTAGGTGCTGTTGACCTTGGGGATGCGCCGCAGCACCACGGCGGCGGCCTTGATGACGAGATCGTTGACCGACAGCTTGAACGCGCCCGGTCCGTCCTTCGGGCTCTTCGCGTTGAGGTCGGCGCGCAGCTTCAGCATCGCGTCCAGCTCGATGTCGATCGAGACATAGAAATGCGGAACGGTCTGCTTGCTCTCCGACAGGCGGCGCGCGATCACCTTGCGCATCGCGGTGTTGGGCAGGAGGGTATGCGGCGCGTTCACGGCCGGGGCGGGCGGTTTGACCGAGGCCGGAGCCGGTGGCGACGCGGCTGCCACGGCAGGCTGCGGCGCGGGCGCGCTGGGCTTGACGCCACCCTGCCGCGCCGCGTCGATGTCAGCGCGCACGATGCGCCCGTTGGGGCCGCTGCCGTGCAGCGCCGACAGCTCGATTCCGGCCTGCCGCGCCATGCGCCGCGCCAGTGGCGAGACGAAGATGCGCTCGCCGTTCGGCGGCAACGCGGCCGGCTTCGCAGCGGCGGGGGCGCCCGGCGCCGGTCGCGCCGGGGTCGGCGGCACCGGCTCGGCGGCCGTGGGGGCCGCCGCCGCACCCGGCC
>CAXTVL010000044.1:8022-12797 GCA_964247515.1 uncultured Acetobacteraceae bacterium
AGGTGAACGAGCCGATCGCGGTGATCGTGAGCGATGGCGAGGATGTGGGCGGCGTCACCGGCTCGGCGGCCTTGGGCACCTCCGCCGCAACCGGCGCGCCGCCCACATCCTCGCCATCGCTCACGATCACCGCGATCGGCTCGTTCACCTTGACGCCCGCGGTGCCGTCGGCGACCAGGATCTTGCCCAGGATACCCTCGTCGACCGCCTCGACCTCCATGGTCGCCTTGTCGGTCTCGATCTCGGCGATGACGTCGCCGGCGCGCACCTCGTCGCCTTCCTTCTTGAGCCAGCGGGCCAGCGTGCCCTCGGTCATGGTCGGGCTCAGCGCCGGCATCAGGATGTTGGTTGCCATGCTCGCGGCCCCTCAGACGATCTTCTTCACGGCGTCAACCACCCATTGCGGCTGCGGCAGCGCGAGCTTCTCGAGGTTGGCGGCATACGGCAGCGGGACGTCGAGGCCGGTCACGCGTACCGGCGGCGCGTCCAGCCAGTCGAAGCAATGTTCCATGACTTGCATCGCGATCTCGGCGCCGATGCCGGCGAACGGCCAGCCCTCCTCGACCGTGACCAGGCGCGAGGTCTTCTTGACACTTGCGACGATCGTCTCCGTGTCGAGCGGACGCAGCGAGCGCAGGTTCACCACCTCGGCGCTGACGCCCTGCTCGGCCAACGCCTCCGCCGCCTTGAGCGCCACGCCGACCATGATGCTGAACGCGACGATGGTGACGTGCTCGCCCGCGCGCTCGACCTTGGCGCGGCCGATCGGCAGGACGAAGTCGGGGTCTTCCGGGCAGTCGAAGCTCTGGCCGTAGAGGATTTCGTTTTCGAGGAAGATCACCGGGTTCGGGTCGCGGATCGCCGCGCGCAACAACCCCTTGGCGTCGGCCGCCGAGTACGGCGCCAGCACCTTGAGGCCGGGGCAGTGCGCGTACCAGCTCGCGTAGCACTGGCTGTGCTGGGCGGCGACGCGCGACGCCGCCCCGTTCGGGCCGCGAAAGACGATCGGGCAGCCCATCTGGCCGCCCGACATGTACAGCGTCTTGGCCGCCGAGTTGATGATCTGGTCGATCGCCTGCATGGCGAAGTTGAACGTCATGAACTCGACGATCGGCTTCAGCCCGTTCATCGCGGCACCCACCGCCATGCCGGTGAAGCCGTGCTCGGTGATCGGAGTGTCGATGATGCGACGGTCGCCGAACTCCTCCAGCAGGCCCTGGCTGATCTTGTAGGCGCCCTGGTACTGCGCGACCTCCTCGCCGATCAGGAACACCCGGTCGTCGGCGCGCAACTCCTCGGCCATGGCGTCGCGCAACGCGTCGCGCACCGTGGTCGGCTTGCCGACACCCCACTCCTTCTCGGGAGCGGCCGCCGCGATGCTCGGTGCTCGCCGCTCGGCGCCCGCCTCGGCGATGGCCTTGGGATCCGAACCCTCGGCGGCGACCTTGGGCAGCGCCGGCGCTTCCCGCTCCGATGGCGCCTCGGCTGCCTCGCCGTTGCCGGAGATGACGGCGATCGGCGTGTTGACCGCGACCCCCTCGGCGCCCTCGTCGATCAGGATCTGCGCCAACGTGCCCTCGTCGACCGCCTCGACCTCCATCGTCGCCTTGTCGGTCTCGATCTCGGCGATGACGTCGCCGGCGCGCACGTCGTCGCCGACCTTCTTCAGCCACTTCGCGAGCTTGCCCTCGGTCATGGTCGGCGACAGCGCCGGCATCAGCACCTGGGTCGACACGGCTCAGCCTTCCACCAGCACGTCGGTCCACAGTTCGGCGGGCTCCGGCTCCGGGCTCGACTGCGCGAAGTCGGCGGCGTCCTGCACGATGCGCTTCACCTCGTCGTCGATCGCCTTGATCTCGGCCTCGGTCACACCGTTCCGCTCCAGCCGATGCCGCGTCGCCTCGATGCAGTCGCGCTCGCTGCGCATCTTCTGGATTTCCTCGCGAGTGCGGTACTTGCCCGGGTCCGACATCGAATGGCCGCGATAGCGATATGTTTTAACCTCAAGCAAATACGGTCCGTTCCCGGCGCGGCAGGCAGCCACCGCCACCTGCGCCGCCTGGCGCACCGCCTCCACGTCCATGCCGTCGACTTGCGCCCCGGCGATGCCCCAGGGGGCGCCGTTGCGCGACAGGTCGCGGCTGGCCGAGGCGCGCTCGACGCTGGTGCCCATGCCGTACTTGTTGTTCTCGATCACGAACACGCAGGGCAGCCTCATCAGCGCCGCCAGGTTGAAGCTCTCGAACACCTGGCCCTGGTTCGAGGCGCCCTCGCCGAAATACGTCACCGCCACGCGGTCGTTGCCGCGATACCAGTTGCTGAACGCGAGGCCGGTGCCGAGGCTCACCTGCGCGCCCACGATGCCGTGGCCGCCGAAGAAGTTCTTCTCCTTGCTGAACATGTGCATGGAGCCGCCCTTGCCGTGGCTGTAGCCGGTGGCGCGCCCGGTCAGCTCCGCCATCACCCCGCGCGGGTCCATGCCGGTCGCGATCATGTGGCCGTGGTCGCGGTACGAGGTGATCACCTCGTCGCCGTCGGACAGCGCCATCTGGATGCCGACCACGACCGCTTCCTGGCCGATGTAGAGGTGGCAGAAGCCGCCGATCAGGCCCATGCCGTAGAGCTGGCCAGCCTTCTCCTCGAAGCGGCGGATCGACAGCATGCTGCGATAGGCGTGCAACAGCTCCTCGCCGGTCATGTCCGGCATCGCACCCGAATTGCCGCCGGCACGCCCGCGCCGCTTGGTGTCCGCCGTCTGCGCCATGGCTTCGCCTCCGCTGGATGCCGCTTCGGACACCTAGCGACAGATCGCGCCGCTCACAAGCGGCGGCCACGGAAAACCTTGTTTGTGCAATGCGATAGGCTCACTTAACCGAAAGATGGTTAAGCGCATGATTCGACGTTCGGGACCCGAGACCTCAGGTTACGGATTGCGTCACGCCCGCAGCCACGGTTGCGATTATGTCGTGGGCCGGGCGATCAACGTAGCATCGTTCAGAACAGGCGCTGCTTGCCGGTCAGCGGCACGATCAGGTCGGACGGCTCGGACAAGTTGAGCATCGCCCGTGCCCGCTCGTCGAGTGCGTCCGGGTCCAGCCGGCTGGTGCGCAACGAGGCCACGCGGCGCTCCCACTGCGCCAGATCGCTGTCGGCGCGGACCTGCTCGGCCAAGGCGTCGCGCAGCGTCTCGCGCTGTTGCACCGCGGCCCGCAAGCCTCGCTCGCCCTGCGCCGCGTTCCAGCAGAAATAGCCGGTGAGCGCCAGGAACACCGCCGGCGCCACCGCCGCCCTGGCACGCCGCTTGACCATCTGCGCGAAACCCATGCGCGACTCCCGTCATCCATGGGGTCGCTTCTGCCGCAGCCCAGCAATGTTTGCACCGCAAAACCGCTGCCGCAGAGATGCCATCGTCGTTTTGTTGGATAGGTGATGCGGCGTTACCGCCGTGCCGCGACGAAAGGAACCTCGATGCGCAAACCCCTGCAAGCCGCCCTGTTGGCGCTGCTCGCCACCTCGGCCGTCGTTGCCGCCACGGCGCCGGCACGGGCCGATTGGGACCATGGTGGCGGCCACGAATGGCGCGACCGCGATTGGCGCGAGCACGATTGGCATGAGCACGAGTGGGGCCGCTTCCATCGCCATGAGGGCCCATACCGGTATTTGCCGCCGCCGGTGGTCTACGCACCACCGCCGCGGTACTACGCAGCGCCGCCGCGGTATTACGCGCCGCCGCCCGCGTACTACCAGCCGGCGCCAGGCTATTACGGCTACTGAACCAGGATCGCGCGGCCGGCGAAGCGCGCCGCCGGCCCGAGCGCCTGCTCGATGCGGATCAACTGGTTGTATTTCGCGGTGCGGTCGCTGCGCGCCAGGCTGCCGGTCTTGATCTGACCGCAGTTGGTCGCGACCGCCAGGTCGGCGATGGTGGCGTCCTCGGTCTCGCCGGAGCGATGGCTCATCACCGCGCGCAGGCCGGCGCGCTGCGCCAGCTCGACCGCCTCCAGCGTCTCGGTCAGCGTGCCGATCTGGTTGACCTTGACCAGGATCGCGTTGGCGCTGCGCTCGGCGATGCCGCGCGCCAGGCGCACCGGGTTGGTCACGAACAGATCGTCGCCCACGATCTGCGTCGTGGCGCCGAGCCGGGCGGTGAGCGCCGCCCAGCCCTCCCAGTCGTCCTCGGCGCAGCCGTCCTCGATCGAGCGGATCGGGTAACGGGCGACGAGGTCGGCCAGGTAGTCGATCATCTCGCCGCTGTCGAAGCGCCGCCCCTCGCCGGCGAGGTCGTAGACGCCCTCGCTGTAGAATTCGGTCGCGGCGCAGTCGATCGCGAAGGTGACGTCCTCGCCGGGCCGGTAGCCGGCGGCGTCGCAGGCCCGCGTCATGAAGCCCAGCGCCTCGTCGGCCGATTTCAGGCCAGGTGCGAAGCCGCCCTCGTCACCGACATTGGTGTTGTGCCCGGCGGCGGCCAGCGCCTTCTTCAGCGCCTGGAAGATCTCGGAGCCGATCCGCACCGCGTCGGCGAGGCTCGACGCGCCGACCGGCTGGACCATGAACTCCTGGATGTCGATCGGGTTGTCGGCGTGCTTGCCGCCGTTGACGATGTTCATCATCGGCACCGGCAGGGTGCGCGCGAACACGCCGCCGACGTAGCGGTAGAGCGGCGTGCCGCCCTCCTCGGCCGCCGCCTTGGCGACCGCGAGCGAGACGCCGAGGATGGCGTTGGCGCCGAGCCGCGCCTTGTTCGGCGTGCCGTCGAGGTCGATCATGGCGTTGTC
>CAXTVL010000045.1:0-659 GCA_964247515.1 uncultured Acetobacteraceae bacterium
TCTCCGGGCTGGTCGTCACTCGCTACGGCCATGGCGTCGCGCCGCTCGATCGCATCGAGGTGGTCGAAGCCAGTCATCCGGTGCCGGACGCGGCCGGGCAGGCGGCGGCGGAGCGCATCCTCGCCATGGTGCAGGGGCTGGGCGCCGACGACCTGGTGTTGTGCCTGATCTCCGGCGGCGGCTCTTCGCTGCTGGCGTTGCCGGCGCCGGGGGTGTCGCTCGCCGACAAGCAGGCGGTGAATCGGGCGCTGCTGCGCAGCGGCGCCGGCATCCACGACATGAACTGCGTGCGCAAGCACCTCTCGGCGAGCAAGGGCGGCCGCCTCGCCGCCGCCGCGGCACCGGCGCAGATCGTGACGCTGCTGATTTCCGACGTGCCCGGCGACGATCCCTCGGTGATCGCCTCCGGCCCCACGGTGCCCGACCCGAGCACACTCGCGCACGCTCGCGCGGTGCTGGAGCGATACGGCATCGTGCCGCCGCCCGTGGTCGCGGCGCGGCTGCTGGACCCCGCGGCCGAGACGCCGAAGCCGGGCGAGGCCGCCTTCGCCCGCAGCCGGACGGTGATCGCGGCGACCCCGCAGGCGTCGCTCGAAGCCGCCGCCGCCGTCGCGCGCGAGGCGGGGATGCTGCCGCTGGTCCTGGGCGACGCGATCGAG
>CAXTVL010000045.1:669-12769 GCA_964247515.1 uncultured Acetobacteraceae bacterium
CGCCGCCGCCTTGCTGCCTGATCTCCGGCGGCGAGACCACGGTGACGGTGCGCGGGCGCGGGCGCGGCGGGCGCAACGCAGAGTTCCTGCTGGGGCTCGCGGTGGCGCTGGACGGGCATCCCGGCATCCACGCCATCGCCTGCGACACCGACGGCATCGACGGCACCGAGGACAACGCCGGCGCGTTGCTGGCGCCGGACAGCCTGGCGCGCGCCGCCGCGTCCGGGCTGGACGCGCGGGCGATGCTCGCCGACAACGACGGCTACGGCTTCTTCGGGGCGCTGGGCGACCTCGTGACCACCGGCCCGACCCGCACCAACGTCAACGATTTCCGGGCGATCCTGGTCGCCCCCGGATAGGGACACCATGCAGACCAACTTCACCCTGGAGCAACTGGCCGATCCCGACGTCCGGGTGTCGGAGAAGATCCTGCGCAGCTGCGTGCATTGCGGCTTCTGCACCGCGACCTGCCCGACCTACGTGCTGCTCGGCGACGAGCTGGACAGCCCGCGCGGGCGCATCTACCTCATCAAGGACATGCTGGAGAGCGGCCGCGCCGCCGACGCCACAGTGGTCAAGCATGTCGACCGCTGCCTGTCCTGCCTGTCGTGCATGACCACCTGCCCGTCCGGCGTCGACTACATGCACCTGGTCGACCACGCCCGGCAGCACATCGAGCGCACCTATGTCCGCCCGCCGTTCGAGCGGCTGCTGCGCCGGGTGCTGAACCTGGTGCTGCCGCGCCCGGCGCTGTTCCGTGTGTCGCTGTACGCCACGGTCCTCACCCGCCCCTTGACCCGGCCGATCGCCAAGCTGCTGCCGGCGCGGCTGCGGGCGATGGTGAACCTGGCGCCGGCGCGGGTGCCGGCAGCCTCGCCCGGGGACAAGCCGCAGGTGTTCGCGGCCGAGGGCGCGCGGCGGATGCGCGTCGCGCTGCTGACCGGCTGCGCGCAGCAGGTGCTGGCGCCGCAGATCAACGCCGCCACCATCCGCCTGCTGACCCGGCACGGCTGCGAGGTCGTGGTGGCGCAGGGCGCGGGCTGCTGCGGCGCGCTCACGCACCATCTGGGCGGCGACGCGCACGGCTACGCGCGGGCCAACATCGACGCCTGGACCCGCGAGCTCGACGGCCCCGGCCTCGACGCGGTGGTCATCAACGCGTCGGGCTGCGGCACCACGGTCAAGGATTACGGCCACATGTTCCGCGAGGACGCGGCCTATGCCGAGCGCGCTGCCGCGATCTCCAAGCGCACCCGCGACGTGACCGAACTGGTCGGCGAACTGGGGCTGCTTGCGCCGACGCGGCCCACCGGGCAGAAAGTCGCCTACCACAGCGCCTGCTCGCTGCAACACGGCCAGCGGGTGACGCGCCAGCCCAAGGCGCTGCTGGCGGCGGCCGGGTTCGCGGTGGTCGACATCCCCGAAGGCCACCTGTGCTGCGGCTCGGCCGGCACCTACAACCTGTTGCAGCCGGAGCTGGCCGAGCAACTGGGCGCCCGCAAGGCCGCCAACATCGCGCGCGTGGAACCGGAGCTGGTGGCCGCCGGCAACATCGGCTGCATCACCCAAATCGCCCTGGCCAGCGCGATCCCGGTGCTCCACACCGTCGAGCTGCTCGACTACGCGACCGGCGGGCCGAGGCCGCCGGCGCTGCCCGCCTGACGCCACGCGCCTGAACCAAGAAACTCCGGGGAAGCAATGTTCCACCAACTGCTGACGCCGATCGCCGGCAGCCTGCCGTTGTCGTTCGTGGTGGCGGCGCTGCCGATCGCGGTGGTGCTGGTGATGCTGGGCGTGCTGCGCCGCCCGGCCTGGCAGGCCTCGCTGGGCGGCCTGGTGGTGGGCTTCGCGGTGGCCGTCCTGGGCTGGCAGTTCCCGGTGGGCCTCGCGTTGGCGAGCGTCGCCAACGGCGCCGTGTTCGCGCTGTGGCCGGTGATGTGGATCGTGTTCACCGCGCTGCTGCTGTACAACATCGCGGTGGTCTCCGGCCGCTTCGACGCCTTCCGCGACTGGGTGCTGGAGCACCTGCCGGACGACCGCCGCATCGTGCTGGTGGTGATCGGGTTCTGCTTCGGCTGCCTGCTGGAAGGCATCTCCGGCTTCGGCACGCCGGTCGCGATCACCAGCGCGCTGCTGATCCTGGTGGGCTTCCCGCCGCTCGAGGCGCTGACCTTCACCCTGATCTTCAACACCGCCCCGGTGGCGTTCGGGGCGCTCGGCGTCCCGGTCACGGTGCTGGGCCAGGTCACGGGCCTGCCGGCGGCGACGCTGGGCGCCATGATCGGGCGGCAGTTGCCGTTCATGGCGCTGCTGCTGCCGTTCTACGTCATGGCGATCTATGGCGGGATGCGCTCGGTGCGGGCATTGTGGCCGGTGCTGGCGGTGGCGGGCGGCAGCTTCGCCGCCGCGCAGTTCGTCTCGTCGAACTACATCGACTACGCGCTGACCGACGTGCTGTCCTCGCTGGTGGCGTTGGTCGCGACGCTGCTGTTCCTGCAAGTCTGGAAACCGGCGCCCGATCCGGGGTTCCTGGTGGCGCGGCCGACCCGGGCCCGCGCGGTCGGCGCCGACGTGGTGGCGCGGCCGGCGGCGGGCACGGGCGGCGTCGCCGGCTGGCAGGGCTGGCTGCCGTGGATCGTGGTTTCGGTCGTGGTGATCGTCTGGACCCACTTCAAGGTGGCCGCCATCGGCCAACAGGCGACGCCGTGGCCGGGGCTGCACAACCAGGTCGCGATCACGCTGTACAAGGACAAGGCGTACGCCGCGCTGTACACGTTCCAGCCGCTGGCGACCGGGACCGCGATCCTGCTGTCGGCCGTCATCACCGCGGCGCTGGTCGGCGTGGGTCCCGGCCGCTTCCTGGACTGCGTGGGCAAGACCTGGCGGCAGAGCCGCATCGCCATCGGCACCGTGGCGCTGATCATCGCCCTCGCCTACCTGATGAACTACTCCGGCATGAACTACACCCTGGGCAAGGGCGTCGCCTCGACCGGCGCCGTCTTCCCGCTGCTGTCGCCGTTCCTGGGCTGGGTCGCGGTGTTCCTGTCCGGCAGCGACACCTCGGGCAACGCGCTGTTCGGCAACCTGCAGGTGGTGGCGGCGAACCAGCTAGGCCTGAACCCGGTGCTGATCGCCGCCACCAACTCGTCGGGCGGCGTCATGGGCAAGATGATCTCGCCGCAGAACATCGCCACCGGCGTCTCCGTGACCAACCTCAAGGGGCAGGAGGGCATGGTGTTCGCGCGCACCTTCAAGCACAGCATCGCTCTCACGCTGTTGCTCGGCCTGCTGGTGCTGGCGCAGCAATATCTGGTGCCGTGGATGATCCCTTGACGGTGCGCGCTGGCATGATTTCTGCTCCAATGCGCGCATGACGCAACTCGACTCGCAGACTCCCGAGCAGCACCGGCAACGCTACGCGGCGCTGCGCAGCCAGGCGCAGGCACTCGCCACCGAGCTGCCGGCGCTGCCGCCACCGGCGCTGGAAGCCGCCGACATCCTGCGCCTCGCGGCGATCCCGGGTGGCTGGTACGACAGCTTCCGGGTGCCGCGCGGGCAGGCGCTGCGGCTGGTCAACACGCAGGGCAACCCCGGCGTCTCGGTGCTGCTGTGGAACGCCGACGATACCTCGGAACGTTACAATCTCGGCGACACGTTGAAGCTGCAATGGACGGCGCGGCTGGCCGGCGGGCGGGTGCTGTTCTCCGACATGGGCCGGGTGCTGGCCTCGATCACCGCCGACAGCGGCGCCCGGCACGACGCGCTGCTGGGCGGCAGCACGGCGGCCAGCAACCAGCGCCAATACGGCGACGCGACGCTGCGCAACAGTGCCGCCAACTTCCGCCTCGCCGCCGGCAAGCTCGGCATGGGCGTGCGCGACGTGCCGCCCTGCCTCACCTTCTTCGCGGGCGTCGGCGTCGACGCCGAAGGCCGCTTCGCCTGGCAGGACGGCGCCACCCGACCGGGCGACACCGTGGATTTGCGCGCCGAGATGAACCTGCTGGTCGCGGTGTCGAACTGCCCGCACCCGCTGGCGCCCGGACCGTGGGCGCCCGGACCGATCGAGGTCGTGGTCTGGGCGCCGCCACCGCCGGAGCCGGATGACCCGTGCCGGACCTTCGGCGAGGAGGCGGCGCGTGGCTTCGAGAACACCGACGCGCTGTTCCGCTGATGTCCGAGCAGCAGATGGCCGGGCGTCAGGCGCCGATCTTCGACCAGCACGTGCCCGCGCGCGCCGGCTGGTCCGCCGTGCTGGCCCGCGGCCAGGTGCTGCGCATCGTCGACCTCGAGGGCCAGCAGGCGGTCGACGCGCTGTTCTACGCGGCGCACGACACCGCCGAGCGCTACAGCGCGCAGGACACGCTGCTGGAACAGGGTTCGGCTTACGTGGGGGTCGGCACGCGGCTGCTGTCCAACGCCGGGCGGGCGCTGCTGACCGTGGTGACCGACACCTGCGGCCGGCACGACACCTCGGCGGGTGCGTGCAGTTGCGAGGCCAACACCGTGCGGTTCGGCCACCACACCCGCTACATGCACGCCTGCCGCGAGAACTTCCTGCTGGAACTGGGCCGGCACGGCATGACCAAGCGCGACCTGGTGAGCAACGTCAACTTCTTCATGAACGTGCCGATTGGCCCGGACGGCGAGCTGGCCATCGTCGACGGCCTGTCCGAGCCGGGCGGCTACGTCGAGCTGCGCGCCGAGATGGACGTGCTGGTGGTGCTGTCGAACTGCCCCCAAGTGAACAACCCGTGCAACGGCTTCGACCCGACGCCGATCCGGGTGATCGCGTGGGACGGGCCGCGCTGGAACGATCCCGCGCCCGCAGCCTGACGCGATGTTCCGCAAGGTCCTGATCGCCAACCGCGGCGAGATCGCGCGCCGGGTCGGCCGCACGCTGCGCCGCATCGGCATCGCCTCGGTCGCCGTGTACTCCGACGCCGACCGCTTCACGCTGCCGGTGCTGGAGGCCGACGAGGCGGTGCGGATCGGGCCGGCGCCGGCGGCCGTGAGCTACCTGCGGATCGAGGCGATCATCGACGCCTGCCGCGCCACCGGGGCCGAGGCGGTGCATCCGGGCTACGGCTTCCTGAGCGAGCGCGCCGAGTTCGTCGACGCGCTGGACGCCGCCGGCCTCCGCTTCGTGGGCCCGCGCGCCGAGCACCTGCGCGCGTTCGGGCTGAAGCACTCGGCCCGTGCCCTGGCCCAACGCGCCGGGGTGCCGTTGCTCCCCGGCAGCGGGTTGCTCGACGACGCGGCGCAGGCGGTCGCGGCGGCAGCGGCGATCGGCTACCCGGTGATGCTCAAGAGCACCGCAGGCGGCGGCGGCATCGGGATGCGGCTGTGCCGCGACGCGGACGAGTTGGCGGCGCGGTTCGAGGACGTGCGGCGCCAGGGCGCCAACAGCTTCGGCGACGCCCGCGTGTACCTGGAGAAGTTCGTGGCCCGCGCCCGGCACGTCGAGGTGCAGGTGTTCGGCGACGGGCGCGGCGGCGTGGTGACGCTGGGCGAGCGCGACTGCTCGCTGCAACGCCGCAACCAGAAGGTGATCGAGGAGACCCCCGCCCCCAACCTGCCCGACGCCGTCCGAAGGACGCTGCACGAAACCAGCCGCGCGCTGGCCGCCTCGGTCGCCTACGAGTCGGCGGGCACCGTCGAGTTCGTCTACGACGCCGATGCCGGGCAGGCGTATTTCCTGGAGGTCAACACGCGGCTACAGGTCGAGCACTGCGTCACCGAGGCGGTATTCGGCGTCGACCTGGTCGAGTGGATGCTGCGCCAGGCCGCCGGCGGGTTCACCTTGCCGCCGCAACACGCGTTGCTGCCGCAAGGGGCGGCGATCGAGGCGCGGGTCTACGCCGAGAACGCGGCACAGGGCTTCCGTCCCAGCACCGGGCGGCTGACCGAAGTGCGCTGGGCTCCCGGCGTGCGGGTCGACACCTGGATCGAGACCGGCGCCGACGTCACATCCAATTACGATCCGTTGCTGGCGAAGATCGTGGCGCACGCCCAAGACCGCCCGGCCGCGATCGCGCAACTGGCGACGGCGGTGGCGGACAGCGCCATCTTCGGGCTGGAGAGCAACCTCGACTACCTCTCCGCCGTGCTGGGCGCGCCCGCCTTGCGCGACGCCGCGATGACCACCGCGACCCTGGCCGGCCTCGCCTTCACGCCGCGCAGCATCGAGGTGCTGGCGGGCGGCACGCAGTCCACCGTGCAGGACTGGCCGGGGCGGCTCGGCCACTGGGACGTGGGCGTGCCGCCGAGCGGGCCGATGGACGCGCGCAGCCACCGCGCCGCCAACCGCCTGGTCGGCAATTCCGAACGCGCGGCGACGCTGGAGATGACGCTGACCGGGGCCACGCTGCGCTTCAACGCGCCCGCCCTGGTGGCGCTGGCGGGGGCGGCGATGGCGGCCGAGCTGGACGGCGTGGCGGTGCCGATGCACCGGGCGGTCCCGGTCGCGGCCGGCCAGACGCTGCAGGTCGGCGGCATCACGGGACCGGGAATGCGCTGCTACCTCGCGGTGCGGGGTGGCATCGACGCGCCACTGTTCCTGGGCTCGCGCGCCACCTTCGCGCTGGGCGGCTTCGGCGGCCACGCCACCGGCGCGCTGCGCACCGGCGACACGCTGCGCGTCGGCGACGACACCGGCGAGGCCGGCAGCGTGCCGGAGCCGGTCCCGCTGACCTCGGACTGGCGCATCGGCGTGCTCTACGGCCCGCACGGCGCGCCCGATTTCTTCGACCCCGCCGACATCGCCGACCTGTTCGCGGCCAGCTACGAGGTCCACTACAACTCGGCCCGCACCGGCGTGCGGCTGATCGGCCCCACGCCGCGCTGGGCGCGCGCCGATGGCGGCGAGGCCGGGCTGCACCCGTCCAACATCCACGACAATGCCTACGCGATCGGTGCCATCGACTTCACCGGCGACATGCCGATCCTGCTGGGACCCGACGGGCCGAGCCTGGGCGGCTTCGTCTGTCCCGCCGTGGTCGCCACGGACGAGCTGTGGAAGCTGGGCCAGTTGCGCCCGGGCGACCGCGTGCGGTTCCAGCGCCGCGCGCCGCACGAGGACGCGGTGGCGCGACGTCTCGACGGCGAGGTGGCGGTCGCCTACCGCCGCGCCGGCGACGCCAACCTGCTGGTCGAGTACGGCCCGATGGCGCTCGACTTCCGGCTGCGCCTGCGGGTGCAATCGTTGCTGGAGGCGGTGCGCGCGGCGCGGCTGCCCGGCTTGATCGACCTCACCCCCGGCATCCGCTCGCTGCAAATCCATCACGACCCGGCGGCGCTGCCGCTGTCCCGCCTGCTCGACACGCTGCGCGGCCTGGAACGCGACCTGCCGCGCGACGACGAAGTGCGGGTGCCGAGCCGCATCGTCCACCTACCGCTGTCCTGGGCCGATGACCAGGTGCTGCTGGCGATGTCGCGCTATCAGGAGCTGGTGCGCGCCGACGCGCCGTGGTGCCCGTCCAACATCGAGTTCATCCGCCGCATCAACGGGCTCGCTTCGGTGGACGACGTGCGCCGGATCGTGTTCGACGCGCGCTATCTGGTGCTGGGCCTGGGCGACGTCTATCTGGGCGCCCCGGTGGCGACGCCGCTCGACCCGCGCCACAGGCTCGTGACCACCAAGTACAACCCGGCGCGCACCTGGACGCCGGAGAACGCGGTCGGCATCGGCGGCTCGTACCTGTGCGTCTACGGCATGGAGGGGCCGGGCGGCTACCAGTTGTTCGGCCGCACCGTGCAGGTCTGGAACTCGTGGCGCAGCACGCCGGCGTTCGCTCCCGGCCAGCCCTGGCTGCTGCGCTTCTTCGACCAGATCCGGTTCTTTCCGGTGAGCCCGGCCGAGTTGCTGGAGGCGCGCGCGGCGTTCCCGCACGGGCGCTATCCGTTGCGCATCGAGGTGGGCAGCTTCAGCCTCGCCGATCACCTCCGCTTCGAGCGGGCCCACGCCGCCGACATCGCCGCGAGCCGAGCCCGCCAACAGGCGGCGTTCGAGGCGGAGCGGCGGGACTGGGTGGCGCGCGGCCTCGACAGCTTCGTCGAGGATGCCGGCGGCGCGGCGTTGCCGGAGACGTCGCTGCCGGCGGGCTGCGTGGCGCTGGAGAGCCCGATGCCCGGCAACGTGTGGAAGCTGCTGACGACCGAGGGGGAGACGGTGCGGCGCGGCGATCCGGTCGTGGTCATCGAGTCGATGAAGACCGAGATCCAGCTCCCGAGCCCGGCTTCCGGCACGGTGCGCGAGCTGCTGTGCCGCCCCGGCCAGGAGGTGCGCGGCGGCCAACGCATCCTGCTGATCCAGACATGATCGAGCGCCTAAGCTGTTCCCGCCGGTCTGGGCGCCGGACGCTCGTGTTCTCGACCGGCATCGGCAAGGGCGTGGACGGCGATGGCGAGGCGCGCATCGACGCGTTGGAGACCGGCCTCAGCGCCGCCTTCACGTCTGTCCAGCACTCCCGGGCGGAAGGGTGGAGCCGCTACGCTGTCCGCGCGCCGAGACACCCACGCACCTCGACTCGAGGGGCATGGACCGTGACCTCGACCAGGCGATACACTGGGCGCTGCGGGAGCCGATCCACCCTTTCGCGCCAGGAGGCGTGCCAATCGTGCTCGCTGGCGGTGGACTTCCTTGTGACGCAGACGGTGAACGGCGATCAGGGCGCGCATGGGATGCCGCGGCGGGAGTTGCTGTTTTTATAATGGCGTCTGGATCGGCAAGAAAATAATGTAACGGTTTTTTGAACCGTGTGCTTCTCGCCGTCGCTTTGACCTTCGTGAGCCACCTTCCAGCCGCCATAGCCTTGGAAGGCTATCCAGACACTTGGTGCCGACGGGGCATGTTCGGCGGGCCATACACAAGGGGACCAGATCTGCACCTGGGTCGGATCATTGGAAACGCACGAGCTTTCCCTCTCTCCGACATGGACGGGTGCCCTCTCCGCCCGCTTCAGGGTCGTGAGTGCCACCAAAGAGATTTCACAAATCCGGGCAATGCAGTCGCTGTGCTCCCGAGCACCGTGCCGGAGTTAGTCTGCATACTCGACCCAACACGCCCTGGACAGCCGGCCGGCTGGCTGCCACGGGCGCGTGTGCAGGTGTCGTCGCCCGATCCAGAACCGTCCCTCGCCTCCTGGGCAGGCGAGTGGCTTAAGGGCGACGACATGCTGGCGTTCACGGTCGGGCAAGACAGCAAACTGTATGTGCATGGTCGTGCCTTCTGGCCGGGGCGGGAGATTTCTCCCGCGCGCACCGGACAAATCTCGGGGTTGGCAAGGCCACGAGGCAATCAAAGCATCTTTTCGGAGCAAGACCCGGCGCTCTGCCTGGCGAAATTCGAACTGCTCAGCGCCAACATTCTCGCAGCCAACGACAATGGCCGATGCGGCGGTGCGAACGTCAGCTTTGGAGGAGTATATGCTCGTAAACGGTAATTATAGCGATCGCGCTTTGCGCATCAACGATACGGCGACGGGGGTGGCGAAAAAGGTCGACCCTGAAATTGGTAAGCCTCTGCAGCGCGGCGGCCGGCAATCATCGGAGGGTTATCCCTGTCCATCTAGCGCATGTCATAACCAGGACCGAGGGTCACGCCGCTCGCCGCGCCCGGAAAATATGTGTGGTCCGAGACCCCGTTTTGCGCCTCTCGTCTATACAGCGCGTTGTGGCCCGCTGGAGAAAGCGACATGGCGGCGTTCGGCGGAGTAGGCGGGGCTGGCGATCTCACGGCCGAGCCCGCTCCGTTCTGCACGAAGCGCGCGTCTTCCAGCATCGCAGACCTGGCTTCATTGTCGACCACGTACTCAGCCCAATGCCAGCGCCACCTTCTCCGCCGTCCCCCGGCTCAGCCCCGGCGTGTCGCGCACCCGTTCGAGCTGGCGGCGCATCAGCCCGCCGCGCGCCTCGCCCTGCCGCCGCCAGGCGCCGAGCGAACCCACCAGCCGCGCCGCCGTGGCGCCGTTGAGCGGGTCGATCGCCAGGATCGCGTCGGCCAGGAAGGCGTAGCCGGCGCCGTCCTCGGCGTGGAAGCGCACCGGATTGGCGGCGGCGAACGCGCCGACCAGGGCGCGGAAGCGGTTCGGGTTGCGCAGGCTGAAATCGGGGTGCCGGTACAGCGCCCGCACGTCGTCCAGCGCCTGCGGGCGCGGGCTCGCGGCCTGGATCGAGAACCACTTGTCGAGCACCAGCGGATCGGCGTGCCAACGGGCGTGGAACGCCGCCAGCGCCGCGTCGCGCTCTGGCGCGTCGGTCGTCGCGGCCAGCAGCGACAGCGCCGCCAGCACATCGGTCATGTTGGCCTGGGCGTCGAACTGCGCTCGCACCAGCGCCACCTCGCCGGCGGCGGCCAGGTAGGCGAGGCAGCCGTTGCGCAGCGTGCGCGCGCCAATCGCGGCACCGTCGATGCGGTACGGGCCGGGATCGGCCAGCCGGTCGTAGGCCGCGCGCAGCGCCACCGCGTGCCGCCGCCCGAGTGCGGCGCGGAGGAACTCGCGCGCGGCGTGGACGCCGGCGTGGTCGGCCACCGCCATCTGGTCGGTCACGTAGGAGACGCTCGGCAGCGCCAGCGCCTGCGCCGCGAAAGCGTGGTCGGCGTCTGCCCGCGCCAGCGTCGCCGCCATCGCCGCCTCAATGCCCGCATCGAGCGCCCATCCCGCCGCGTCCTCGCCCGCCATGCGCAGCAGCACGCCGGTCGCGTATTGCTGCAGGCTGTCCCAGCGCACGCACGGGTCGCTGTCGTGCGCGGCGAGGAAGCGCAGCCGCTCCGGCGACAAGCCCGCGAGCCGCACCGGGGCGGAGAAGCCACGCAACAGGCTGGGCGTCGGCATCGACGCCACGTCGTCGAACACGAAGTCCTGCTCGGCCTGATCCAGCAACAGGTCGCGGGCCGCGACCTCGTGGCCGTTGTCGCCCAGCAGCGCCATCGCCACGGGGATCGGCAGCGGCCGCTTGTCGGGTTGGCCGGGCGTCGGCTTGGTCTCCTGCGACAGCGTCAGCGTGTAGCGCCGGGTCGCTGGGTCGTAGGTGTCGCGCACGCTCAGCGTCGGCGTGCCGGCTTGCGCGTACCAGGCCAGGAACGGCGACAGGTCGACCCCGCCGCCGTCGGATAGGGCGGCCACGAAATCCTCGATGGTGACGGCCTGGTTGTCGTGGCGGGCGAAGTACAAATCCATGCCGCGCCGGAAGCCTTCGGCGCCGAGCCGGGCGCGCAGCATCCGCACCACCTCGGCGCCCTTCTCGTACACGGTCGCGGTGTAGAAGTTGTCGATCGCGACATAGCTGTCCGGGCGCACCGGATGCGCCATCGGGCCGTCGTCCTCGGGGAACTGCGACGCCCGCAGCCGGCGCACGTCGCCGAGCCGCTTGGTGGCGGCGCTGCCCATGTCGGCCGAGAACTGCTGGTCGCGGAACACCGTCAGCCCTTCCTTCAGGCTCAACTGGAACCAGTCGCGGCAGGTGACGCGGTTGCCGGTCCAGTTGTGGAAGTATTCGTGCGCCACGACGCTCTCGATGCCCTCGTGGTCGCCGTCGGTCGCGGTGTCCGGGCGGGCCAGGATGTATTTGGTGTTGAAGACGTTGAGCCCCTTGTTCTCCATCGCCCCCATGTTGAAGTCCGACACGGCGGCGATGTTGAACACGTCGAGGTCGTACTCGAGGCCGTACGTGTCCTCGTCCCAGCGCATCGACGCCTTGAGGCTGCGCATCGCGTGCGCGCAGCCGTCCTCGTCGCCGGCGCGCACGTAGATGCCGAGCGAGACCTCGCGGCCGGACTTGGTGACGAAGCGGTCGCGCACGGCCACGAGGTCGCCCGCGACCAGCGCGAACAGGTAGCAGGGCTTGGGGTGCGGGTCGTCCCAGCGCGCCCAGTGGCGGCCGTCCCCGGTCTCGCCCTGTGCCACCAGGTTGCCGTTGGACAGCAGCACCGGCACCGTGTCGCGGGGTGCCGTCACGGTGACGCTGTAGCGCGCCATCACGTCCGGGCGGTCGGGGAAGAAGGTGATGCGGCGGAAGCCCTCCGCCTCGCATTGCGTGAAGTAGTTGCCGCCCGGACGTGATGGCGCGCTACAGCGTCACCGTGACGGCACCCCGCGACACG
>CAXTVL010000046.1:0-1102 GCA_964247515.1 uncultured Acetobacteraceae bacterium
ACTGCCAGGAGAACGGGTCGAAATACCAGCCGCCGGGATCGAGCCAGTTCGGGAAGTTCAGGTGCGGGTCGACCTGCGTCGCCAGCCAGATCGCCGCCGAGCCGCCCAGCGCCAGCCAGACCCGGCGGCACATCGCCCAGAACAGCACCGGGAAGCACGCCAGCAACACGACGTAGAGCGGCAGGATATCCAGGTAGCCCGGCAGTGCCTGCAGGGCGAGGCCGCGTAGCAGGCCGGGCACCCCGGCGTCCAGCAGCGGGGCGGCGGCCACCGGCGCCACCCGGAATACCTTGGTCCAGACCTGCACGATGGCCAGGGTCGCCAGCAGCAACCCGGCATGGGTCGCGTAGATGCGCAGGCACCGCAGCCCCAGCCGTTGCAGCCCGGCGCCGGTCGAGCCGCGCAGGAACACCTTGCCGTACGCCAGCATGGAGGCGAACCCGGCCAGCAGCACGAACACCTCGGCGGCGTCGGCGAAGCCGTACACGTGCAGGGTGAACCACCCGAGCACGTTGCCGGGCAGGTGGTCGACGAAGATCATCAGCAGCGCCAGCCCACGCATGACGTCGATGCGGGGATCGCGCTTGGCCTTCAGGATGGCGTCCATGTTGTCGGTCTCCTGAGGAGGCAATCCGGCGGGCGGCACTCCGGGCGCGCTCGCTGCTGCACCGCAAAACGAGATGATCGGTCGCGGGCGGTTCAGCAAGCCTCCCGGCTGTGAGAGAGCGCACACAAGCGTCATTCGCGGCGTCTATGTTTGTTCCGCAATCGACATCCGCGCAAGCCGTGTACATAATATGTGTCCACATGGGAGGGGAGCTATGGCCCAGGCGCCACAGGACGGTCCGGCGATCCCGCCCCGGCGCGTGGGTGTGCGGGAATTTCGCGGCAACCTGTCCGGGTTCCTTCGCCAGGCGCGGCAGGGCGCCTCGTTCCTCATCGTGTCGCACGATCAAGTGGTGGCCGAGGTCCGGCCGCCGCCTTCGGCCGAGCGGCGGGGGCCCCGGGGGGGGGCGGGGGGGGGGGGGCGGGAGGGGGGGCCGGGCGGGGGGCCCCGGCCGCGCGGGGGGGGGGGGGGGCGGGGGGGGGGGGGGGGGGGGGG
>CAXTVL010000046.1:1112-12617 GCA_964247515.1 uncultured Acetobacteraceae bacterium
ATAGAGATGGCGCCGGACTTCGACACGCTTCCGCCGGATGTGCTGGCGGCGATGGAGGGTGAGCGGGAGTGAGGCTCCTGCTCGACACCCATGCCCTCCTGTGGTGGCTCACTTACGACCGGCGGCTCGGCCCGACCGCGCGCGACCTGATCGAGGATCCGCACAACGATGTCCTGGTGAGCGTGGTGGCGCTTTGGGAGATCGCCCTGAAGGTGCGTGTCGGCAAGTTGAAGGCCGACCTCGAGCAGGTCACGGGCTTGATCCAGCAGGAAGGATGCATCGTGCTCGACATCGGCATCAAGCACCTGCAGGCCCTGGCAAGGTTGCCGGCACACCACCGCGACCCGTTCGACCACCTGCTGATCGCCCAGGCGATCGCCGAGGACGCCGTGTTCATGTCGGAGAACCGGAACGCCTGGCGCTACCCGGCCCGACTCGTCGGCTGTTCCGGTTCCGCCTCGCCGGTCGCAAACCCGGGCGCGGCGGCGAGGAGAGCGACATGACGCAACGGATCGCGTTGGTCACGTTGCTGGTCGACGACTACGATCGCGCCGTCGCCTACTACACCGGCACGCTCGGTTTCCGGCTCGTCGAGGACACGCACATGGGCGACGGAAAACGGTGGGTCGTGGTGCGCCCGCAGGGATCGGGCGAGGTCGGCCTGTTGCTGGCCAAGGCCGCGGGCGAGCGGCAGACCCAGGCGGTCGGCGCGCAGACGGGCGGGCGCGTCTTCCTGTTCCTGCACACCGACGATTTTCATCGCGACTACACCAACTACCGCCGACATGGGGTGCCTTTCACCGAGCAACCCAGGGACGAGACCTACGGCACGGTCGCGGTGTTTTCGGACTTGTATGGGAATCTTTGGGACCTCATCGAGCCAAAGACAAACGCTCGATCAAGGGGATAGCCGCCGCGCCGCCTGCGCCACCGTGTCCAGCGCCGACAGGAACCGCGAGCGGTCCGCCTTGGCCAGCGGCGCCGGGCCGCCCGTCGCCACGCCGAGTTCGCGCAGGTGACGCGCCACCTCGCGCCCGGCCAGGGCGGAGCCGATGTTGTCCCCGGTCCAGACATGGCCGTTCCACGACAGCGCCCGAGCGCCGCGCGCCAGGCACCGTCCGGCCAGCGGGATGTCGGCGGTGACGCACAGGTCGGCCGGCCCGATCCGCTCGGCGATCCAGTCGTCGGCCACGTCCGCCCCCTCGCCCACCACGACCATGCGCACGAACGCCAGGCCGGGCGGGCGGATCGGGCGCGAGCCGTTCGAGACCACGTGGACCACGAGGCCAAGCCGGCCGGCGACCCGGTAGACCTCCTCGCGCACCGGACAGGCGTCGGCGTCGACATAGACCTCGGTCACGGTGTCATCGCGCGGTCATGGCTTTCATCGCGGGCCTCCCCTATCACGCCGCCTCCATCCTGCGGAGCCCAGCCATGGCATTCGAGCGTCGGTTCAAGTTCCTGGTCTGTGCCCCCGCGTTCGACGCCGACGATCTCGAAGGGCAACGCCTGGCGCAGATCATCGCCGAGGTCGAGCGGTTGGGCTTCATGGTGGTCAAGGCGCGCAAGGCCGACGACGCCGAGCTGGTGATCCGCACCGACGCCGCGATCGGCTGCGTCGTGGTCGACTGGGGCCGGCGCGGGCCGCAGGGCAAGCTCGCCGCCCTGGTCAGCCTGATCCGCCGGCGCGGGCTGGAGGTGCCGATCTTCATCCTGGTGCGCCACCACCGGCTCGAGGAGCTGCCGATCGACGTCATCCACGAGGCCGACGGCTACATCTTCCTGGCCGAGGAGACGCCCGAGTTCATCGCCAAGAACCTCGCGAGCCGCCTCAAGCAATACTCGGACACGCTGCGCACGCCGTTCTTCGGCACCCTGCTCGACTACGCCGAGGAGGGCAACCAGCTCTGGACCTGCCCCGGCCACAACGGCGGCGCGTTCTACGACCGCAGCCCGATCGGGCGCATCTTCAAGGAGCATCTGGGCGAGGCGGTGTTCCGCGACGACATCGACAACTCGGTGGTGGAACTCGGCGACCTGCTGATCCACGAGGGGCCGGCGCTGGCGGCGCAGAAGGCGGCGGCGCGCATCTTCGGCGCCGAGCGCACCTATTTCGTGCTGAACGGCACCTCGGCCTCGAACAAGGTGGTGATGCAGGGGTTGGTGGCCGAGGGCGACCTGGTGCTGTTCGACCGCAACAACCACAAGGCGGCGCATCACGGCGCGCTGTTCCTGGCCGGCGGCATCCCGGTGTTCCTGGAGACCGACCGCAACGCGCACGGCCTGATCGGCCCGATCGATCCGGAGGCGCTGGACGAGGGCCGCATCCGCGAGAAGATACGGACCAACCCCTTGGTCAGCGACCGCGACGCCTGGCGCCGGCCGCGTCCGTTCCGCGCCGCGGTGATCGAGCAGTGCAGCTACGACGGCACCATCTACGACGCGCAGACGATCCTGGACCGCATCGGCCACCTCTGCGAGTACATCCTGTTCGACGAGGCCTGGGCCGGGTTCATGAAGTTCCACCCGCTGTTCCGCGGCCGCTTCGCCATGGGACTCACCGATTTGGGGCCGGACAGCCCCGGCATCATCGCCACCCAGTCGCCGCACAAGCAGCTCGCGAGCTTCAGCCAGTCGAGCCAGATCCACGTCCGCGACAACCACATCAAGGGCCAGTCGCGCCGGGTCGAGCATCGCCGGTTCAACGAGATGTTCATGATGCACGCCTCGACCTCGCCGTTCTACCCGCTGTTCGCGAGCCTCGACGTCGGCGCGCAGATGATGAAGGGCCGCTCGGGCGAGGTGCTGTGGGACGACACCATCCGGCTCGGCATCGAGATCCGCAAGAAGCTGCGCGCCACCGCCGCCGAGTTCCGCGCCCGCGAGAGCGAGCCCGCGCGGCAATGGTTCTTCGACCCGTTCGTGCCCGATGTCGTGACCGTGGCGCTGGACGGCGAGCCGGCCGGCGAGGTCGCCTGGGAGGACGTGCCGACCGACCGGCTCGCGTCCGACCCGGCGCTGTGGCAGCTCGTCCCCGGCGCCAAGTGGCACGGCTTCCGGCACGTGATGCCCGGCTACGCCATGACCGACCCGAACAAGCTGACCCTGCTGACCCCAGGGTTCGACCGCCTCACCGGCGGCTACGAGGAACACGGCATCCCGGCGCCGATCCTGGCGATGTACTTGCGCGAGAACCGCATCGTGCCGGAGAAGAACGACCTCAACTCGATCCTGTTCCTGCTGACGCCGGGCGTGGAGAGCAGCAAGGCCGGCAACCTGCTGTCGGCGCTGGTGTTCTTCAAGCGCCTGCACGACGACAACGTGAAGCTGGAGGACGCGGTGCCGGAGTTCACCGCCAAGCGGCCGCAGCGCTACGCCGGCGTCGGCCTGCGCGATCTGTGCCAGGAGATGCACGCGCTGTTCCGTGAGGCAGGCACCAGCCGGCTGCAGTCGGCGCAGTTCCGCGCCGAGCATTTCCCGCCGCTGGCGATGCCGGCGCAGAAAGCCATCCAGCACCTCGTGCGCAACCAGGTCGACTACCTGCCGATCGGCCAGTTGCGCGGGCGGATCGCCACGACGCTGTGGGTGGTCTACCCGCCCGGCATCGCCGCGATCGTCCCCGGCGAGCGGCTGGACGAGCGGGCGCAGCCGATGATCGACTACCTGCTGACCTTCGAGCGCGCCGCCAACCGCTTCCCGGGCTTCGAGACCGAGATCCAGGGCGTCTACCGCGAGGTCGGACCTGACGGGCAGGTGCGGCTCCATACCTACGTGGTGCGGGAATGACCGCGCCTTGACGCCGCCGCCGCCGCGGGCCATCTGCGTGCCATAGGGGACTGCGCCAGTCTCCTTTGCAGGGTCGAGCGGGAATGCCATGTTGCGGCTATCGAAACTGACCGATTACGCCGTCGTCGTGCTGCTCCGCCTGGCGCAATCCGAGGGCGTGCAGACCTCGCCGGGCCTCGCCGCCGTGACCGGCGTGCCCGAGCCCACCGTGGCCAAGGTGCTCAAGACGCTGGCCGCCGCCGATTTGGTGGTCTCGCAGCGGGGTGCGCGGGGTGGCTACCGGCTGGCGCAGCCGCTGGCGGCGATCTCGGTCTCCGACGTCATCGCCGCGATCGACGGCCCGATCGCGCTCACCGCCTGTGTCGAGGGCTCGGGCACCGATTGCGAGGTGCAGGGGATGTGCGCCGTGCGCGGCCGCTGGGAGGTGGTCAACGACGCCATCCGTGGCGCGTTGGGCGCCATCAGCCTCGCCGAGTTGCGCACCGCCTCGATCCCGCCCGCCTTCCGCGTGCCCGCCCACCAAGCCGCGCCAGCCGAATAAAGGAATTCCCATGGCCGCCGTCGCCGAAACCCTCGACACCGTCCAGTCGCTCACCCAGTCCGGCTACAAGTGGGGCTTCTCGACCGACATCGAGATGGACATGGCCCCCAAGGGGCTGAACGAGGACACCATCCGCCTGATCTCGGCGCGCAAGCAGGAGCCGGAATGGCTGCTGGCCTGGCGGCTCAAGGCGTACGTGCACTGGCTGACCATGGAGGGACCGGACTGGGCGGGGCTCGACATCGCGCCGATCGACTACCAGGACATCCACTACTACGCGGCGCCGAAGAAGAAGCCCGGCCCCAAGAGCCTCGACGAGGTCGATCCCGAATTGCTCGCGATGTACGAGAAGCTCGGCATCCCGCTCAAGGAGCGGGCGATGCTGGCCGGCGTCGAGGTGCCGGATGGTGACGTTCCCGAGCGGCAGATCGCGGTCGACGCGGTGTTCGACAGCGTCTCGGTCGCGACCACCTTCAAGGCGACGCTGACCAAGGCCGGGGTCATCTTCTGCCCGATCAGCGAGGCGGTGCGCGAGCACCCGGAGCTGGTGCGCCAGTATCTCGGCAGCGTGGTGCCGGCCGGCGACAACTACTTCGCGGCGCTCAACTCGGCGGTGTTCACCGACGGCAGCTTCGTGTTCATCCCGAAGGGGGTGCGCTGCCCGATGGAGCTGTCGACCTATTTCCGCATCAATGCACAGAACACCGGGCAGTTCGAGCGCACCCTGATCATCGCCGAGGAAGGAGCGTCCGTCTCCTACCTGGAGGGCTGCACCGCGCCGATGCGCGACGAGAACCAGTTGCACGCCGCCGTGGTCGAGCTGGTGGCGCTCGACGACGCGCAGATCAAGTACAGCACGGTGCAGAACTGGTATCCGGGCGACGCCGAGGGCCGGGGCGGCATCTACAACTTCGTGACCAAGCGCGCCGCCTGCCGGGGTGCCCGCAGCAAGGTGAGCTGGACCCAGGTCGAGACCGGATCGGCGATCACCTGGAAATACCCGAGCTGTATCCTACAGGGCGACGGCAGCGTGGGCGAGTTCTACTCGGTGGCCGTCACCACCAACCGGCAGCAGGCCGACACCGGCACCAAGATGATCCACATCGGCCGCGACACGCGCAGCACGATCGTGAGCAAGGGCATCAGCGCCGGGCGCTCGAACAACACCTATCGCGGCCTGGTCCGCGTGCTGCCCAAGGCCGACGGGGCGCGCAACCACACGCAGTGCGACAGCCTGCTGATCGGCGACCAGTGCGGCGCGCACACCGTCCCGTACATCGAGAGCCGCAACCCGACCGCCAAGCTGGAGCACGAGGCCACCACCAGCAAGATCGCCGACGACCAGTTGTTCTACTGCCGGCAGCGCGGGCTGTCCGAGGAGGACGCGGTGGGGCTGATCGTCAACGGGTTCTGCAAGGAAGTGCTGAAGGAATTGCCGATGGAGTTCGCCGTGGAGGCGCAGAAGCTGCTGGCGGTGAGCCTGGAAGGCTCGGTGGGCTGACCATGCTCGAGATCCGCAACCTCTCCGCCGGCATCGGCGACAAGGCGATCCTGAACGGCGTCGACCTGAGCGTGCCGCAGGGCGAGGTCCACGCCATCATGGGGCCGAACGGCTCCGGCAAGTCGACGCTGTCGTACGTGCTTTCCGGGCGCGACGGCTACGACGTGACCGGCGGCACGGCGACGTTCGACGGCGCCGACCTGCTTGGGATGGAGCCGGAGGCGCGGGCCGCCGCCGGGCTGTTCCTGGCTTTCCAGTACCCGGTCGAGCTGCCCGGCGTCGGCAACGCCAACTTCCTGCGCACCGCGCTCAACGCCGTCCGCCGCGCGCGCGGCGAGCCGGAGCTGGACGCGGTGCAGTTCCTCAAGCTGGCGCGGGCCGAGACCCGCCGGCTCGCGATGCCCGACGACATGCTGAAGCGCAACGTCAACGTGGGCTTCTCGGGCGGCGAGAAGAAGCGCAACGAGGTGCTGCAGATGGCGATCCTGCGGCCCAAGCTCGCGATCCTCGACGAGACCGACAGCGGGCTCGACATCGACGCGCTGAAGGTGGTTGCCGAGGGCGTCAACGCGATGCGCGGCCCGGCCTTTTCGGCGCTGGTCATCACCCACTACCAGCGCCTGCTCGACCACATCGTGCCGGATCGCGTGCATGTGCTCTCGGCCGGGCGAATCATCCGCTCCGGCGGGCCGGAGCTGGCGCACGAGCTGGAAGCCCATGGCTACGCCGGGGTGGTGGCGGAGGCGGCATGAACGCGATCGCTCCCACCACGCTGCAGGCCAGCGCGCAGCACTTCGTGTCGCGCTACGAGGGCCTGGCCGCGCGGCTGCCCGGCCGCGCCGCGTTGCGCGCCGCCGCGGCCGCCGCCGTCCGCGCGCAGGGCTTGCCGACCGCGCGCGAGGAGGCATGGCGCTACACCCAGTTGCGCCCGTTGGCGGAGATGTCGTTCAGCGAGCCGGTGATGCCGGTCAGCGACCATGCCCGCCTGCTGGCGCTGTTGCCGGAGATCGACGCGCCGCGTCTGGTGTTCGTCGATGGGCGGTTTCGCGCCGAGCTGTCGCAGCGGCCGCCGCAGGTGCGGGTGCGCACCGGGGTGCCGGCGTTCGGCGGCGCGGCACCCGACCTCACGCAGAAGATCGTGGCGTTGAACACCATGCTGGCGCAGGACGGCGCCGACATCGAGGTGCCGGCCGGTGTCGATGGCGGCACGCTGGTGCTGGCCAGCCTGGGCAGCGACGCGCACGGCCGCCCGGTGTCGTTCCATCCCCGCCATGCCATCCGCCTCGGCGCCGGCGCCACGCTGACGCTGATCGAGCTGTCGGCCGGCGAGGGCGCCTACCTGCACAGCCCGGTGTTCGAAGTGGCGGTCGCCGAGGATGCGACGCTGACCCATTTGCGGCTGCAGAACGAGGCGGCATCGGCATTCCATCTCTCGACGCTGTACGCCGAGATCGCGGCGCGCGGCACCTACGACAGCTTCGCGCTCACGCTGGGCGCGCGCCTGGCGCGGCTCGAGGTCCACGCGAGGTTGTCGGGCGCGGGCGGAGCGGTCCACCTGAACGCGGCACAGTTGCTCGACGGCTCGCAGCACGCCGATTTCACCACCGTGGTGTCGCACGACGCGCCCTCCTGCGCGTCGCGTCAGACGGTCAAGAACGTGCTGAGCGGGCGCTCGCGCGGCGTGTTTCAGGGCAAGATCGAGGTGGCCCGGGCGGCGCAGAAGACCGACGGCTACCAGATGAACCAGGCGTTGCTGCTCTCGCCGTTGGCCGAGATCAGCAGCAAGCCGCAGTTGCAGATCTACGCCGACGACGTGAAGTGCAGCCATGGCGCCACGGTCGGCGAACTCGATGCCGAGCAGTTGTTCTACCTGCGCAGCCGCGGCATCGCCGACGCCGAGGCGCGCGCCATGTTGGTGCGCGCCTTCCTGGTCGAGGCCCTCGACCCCATCGCCCACGAGGCCGGCCGCGCCATGCTGGAAGGTGCGGTCGACCGCTGGTGGCTAGGACGCGCCGCATGAACAGCATCTCCCGGATCGCCGCCCCGCTCGACGTGGGCGCGGTGCGCGCCGAATTCCCGATCCTGTCGCAGCTCGTCCATGGCAAGCCGCTGGTGTTCCTTGACAGCGCCGCCTCGGCGCAGAAGCCGCGCGTGGTGATCGACGCCATGGTGAGCGCCCTGGAGACGCAGTACGCCAACGTGCATCGCGGCCTGCACTGGATGAGCGAGCGCACCACCGACGCCTACGAGGGTGCCCGCGACGCCGTGGCCCGCCTGCTCCACGCCTCCGACCGGCGCGAGATCGTGTTCACCGCCAACTCGACGGCGGCGATCAACCTGGTGGCGCACAGCTACGGCCGCGGCGTCCTGCGGCCGGGCCAGGCGGTGCTGATCTCGGAGATGGAGCACCACGCCAACATCGTGCCCTGGCAAATGCTGCGCGACGCGCACGGAATCGAGTTGCGGGTCGCCCCGGTGACGGACGCGGGCGAGTTGGACATGGTGGCGATGGAGCGGCTGCTGGCCGACGGCAGGGTCGGCCTGGTCGCGGTCACGCACATGAGCAACGTGCTCGGCACCTACACGCCGGGCGAGCGGCTGGCGGCGTTGGCCCATGCCCATGGCGCGAAGCTGCTGCTGGACGGTAGCCAAGCCGTCGTGCATCGCGTGGTCGACGTGCAGGCGTTGGACGCCGACTTCTACGTGTTCACCGGGCACAAGCTGTATGGCCCCACCGGCATCGGGGTGCTGTGGGCGCGGCGCGAACTGCTGGAGGCGATGCCGCCGTTCATGGGAGGCGGCGACATGATCGGCTCGGTCAGCTTCGAGCGATCGACCTGGGCCGAGGTGCCGCACAAGTTCGAGGCCGGCACCCCCGCCATCATCGAGGGCATCGGCCTGGCCGCCGCCGTCGGCTTCGTGGAGGAGCTGGGGTTCGAGGCGATCGCGGCACATGAGGCGATGCTGACCGAGCACGCGCTGGCGCGGCTGTCGGCGATTCCCGGCCTGCGGGTCGTGGGCCAGGCGCAGGACCGTGGCGGCGTGCTCAGCTTCACACTGGACGGCGCCCATGCCCACGACGTCGCGACCCTGCTCGACCGCGAGGGCATCGCGGTGCGCGCGGGCAACCATTGCGCCGAGCCGCTGATGCGCCGCCTGGGAGTGGACAGCACCGCGCGTGCCAGTTTCGGCATCTACACGACGCTGGCCGAGATCGACAAGCTGGCCGACACGCTCGACCGTGTCAGGTTGTTCTTCGCCTGATGTTCGACGACCTGCGCGATCTGTATCAGGAGACGATCCTCGAGCGTGGCCGACGCCCGCGCCACGCGACGCGGCTGGCGGCGTTCGACGCGACGGCGCGCGGCGACAACCCGATGTGCGGCGACCGTTGCCAGGTGTGGCTGAAGCGCGCGGCGGATGGCACGCTGGACGCGGTGGGGTTCGAGGCGCGTGGTTGCGCGATCAGCGTCGCTTCGGCCGACTTGATGACGGAAGCGGTGCGGGGCCTCGATGCCGGCGCGGCGAGGCGGCTGGCGCGGCGGTTTCGCGAGTTGGTCGGCACCGGCACCGCCGAAGACCCGGCGCTCGATACGTTGCGGCCGTTGGCCGGGGTGCATGAGTATCCGTCGCGGGTGAAATGCGCGACGCTGCCGTGGGATGCGCTGGAAGCGGCGCTGAACGACAAGGAGGCCAGCCATGGATGACATCGCGCCGGCGCACAGCGCCTGGACGCCAGACGGCGAGGTCGAGGGCAAACCCACCGAGGACGCCATCATCGCCGCCTGCGCCTCGGTCTATGACCCGGAGATTCCGGTCAACATCTACGAGCTGGGCCTCGTCTACGCGATCGAGATCGACGACGACAACCGGGTCCGGGTCGAGATGACGCTGACCGCCCCCGCCTGCCCGAGTGCGCAGGAGTTGCCGGAAGCCGTCCACAACGCGATCATGGCGGTGCCCGGCGTCGCGTCCTGCGACGTGGAGACGGTGTGGGACCCGCCTTGGGACCCGAGCCGGATGAGCGAGGATGCCCGCCTCGCCTTGAACATGTTCTGACGCCGCACGAGGTCTCCGCCATGTCCGCAACCACCGCCGCCGTCTCCCCGCGCCCACGTCGGCCGCTGCCGCCGCTGATGGCACTGACCGATGCCGCCGCCTCCCGGCTGCGGGCGCTCTACGCCTCCGGCCAGGCCGGCATGACGCTGCGCATCAGCGTCGGCACCAAGGGGTGCTCCGGGCTGTCGTACGACATGGATTGGGTGGCCGCTCCCGGCCCGGGCGACGAGGTGGTGTCGGATAAGGGCGTCACCGTCGTGGTCGACCGCAAGGCCAGCCTGTTCCTGATCGGCACGGTGATGGATTACGAGACCAAGGACCTGTCGTCTGGGTTCACCTTCAGCAACCCGAACGAGAAGGGCCGCTGCGGCTGCGGCGAGAGCTTCCACGTCTGAGCGGCGGCGAGACACCGATGTCGGGCAGCGCCGACCTGCCGCTGTTCTTCCGCCGCGTGGTGGGCGTGAACCCGGCCACCCATCCCGATCTGCGGCTCGATCGCACCACCGGCTTCGGCTTCGCGGCGCAGGCGCAGTCGGTGCCGCTGGGGCTCGCCGAGATCGAGCAGGCGGCGCAGCACTACCCGGTGGTGTTCACCAGCGGGCCGGAGCCGATGCCGGTGGCGCTGCTCGGGTTGCGCGAAGGCCACAATTCGTTCGTCTCGCCCGGCGGCGAGTGGCTCGCTGACAGCTACGTGCCCGCCTACGCGCGGGCGTTCCCGTTCATCTTCGTGCAGGACCCGGCCAGCCAGGCGCTGTTCGTGGCGATGGAGCCGGACGCGGCGGCGCTCAACAGCGGCGCGGGCACGCCCTTGTTCGAGGACCGGCACCCGACACCGGCGTTGGAGGAGGCGATCGCCTTCTGCACCGCCCTGCGCGACGGGGTCGCCGCGGCCACCAGCTTCGGCCGCGCGCTGGACGCCGCCGGGCTGCTGGCCGAGGAGCAGGCCACGGTCCGCTTCAAGTCCGGCGGCCAGGCGCAGGTGCGCGGCTTCAAGCTGGTGAAACCCGAGCGGCTGACGGACCTCGACGACGACCTGTTCCTGGATTGGCGGCGCATGGGCTGGCTGGCGGCGATCTATGCGCACCTATACTCGGCGGGACGCTGGGAGCGGCTGATCGCGCTCGGAGCGCCCCCGCCCTAGCGGCACGTCGCGGCCGCGTGCTACCGCCGCCCGATGTCCCTGAAACGCCTGTTGCGCGGCCGGGCGGCCCAGGCCACCGCGGCGGCCGTGGTGGCGCGCTACGTGGCGTTCGCCCTGCGCACGACGCGCTGGACCTTGCAGGGGGCCGAACACTTGGCGCCGTTCGCCGGCGGTGGCCGCGCGGCGGTGGCGGCGTTCTGGCACGAGCGGCTGCCGTTGATGCCGGCGTTGTGGATGCTGGCGCAGCGGCAGGCGCAGGCGCGCACCGGAGGGGCGTTGCGGGGCAACGTGCTGGTCAGCCGGCACGCCGACGGCCGCTTCATCGGCGACATCATGCGCCGGTTCGGAGTCGGCGTGCTGCACGGCTCCACGCGTCGCGACAGTCAGGAGCGCGGCGGCGCCAATTCCGCGCGGCGGCTGCTGACGGCGTTGGCGGCGGGCGAACTCGCCATCATCACCCCGGACGGGCCGCGCGGC
>CAXTVL010000047.1:0-12300 GCA_964247515.1 uncultured Acetobacteraceae bacterium
ACCTCGCCGGGCACCCCGCGCTGCGCCGCGCCGTGGTCGACACGCCGGGCGGCCCCGCCGCGCTCGTAGCCCCGCCGGGGATCCGCGACGGCGCGGCGCCGCCGCTGGGCAGGGTGCCCGGCATCGGCGAGCACGACCGGGCGATCCGCCGCGACTTCGCCGTGGCGGCCCCGCCATGACCCGCAACACGAGGCTTGCCCGACGATGACCCCGGACACCCAAGCGGACACCCGGACGCACTACGCCGACATCCGCGCCGAGGTGGCCAAGCTCTGCGCGGGCTTCCCGGGCGAGTACTGGCGCGAGCTGGACGCCGCCCGCGCCTACCCGACCGCGTTCGTGGACGCGCTGACCGCGTCTGGCTATCTCGCGGCGCTGATCCCCGAGCGATACGGCGGCGCCGGCCTGCCGCTGTCGGCCGCCGCCGCGATCCTCGAGGAAGTGCAGCGCCAGGGCTGCAACGGCGCCGCCTGCCACGCCCAGATGTATGTCATGGGCACCGTGCTGCGGCACGGCAGCGAGGCGCAGAAGCAGCAATACCTGCCGCGCGTGGCCAGCGGCGAGCTGCGCCTGCAGGCATTCGGCGTGACCGAGCCCGACAGCGGCACCGACACCACGGCGCTGCGCACCACGGCGCGCCGCGAGGGCGACACGTACGTGGTCAACGGCCAGAAGATCTGGACCAGCCGGGCCGAGCACTCCGACCTGATGCTGCTGCTGGCCCGCACCACGCCGCGCGACCGGGTGGCCAAGCGCACCGATGGCCTGTCGGTCTTCCTCGTCGACATGCGCGAGGCCCGGGGCCACGGCCTGCGCATCAGCCCGATCCGCACCATGATGAACCACAACTCGTGCGAGGTGTTCTTCGACGACATGGCGATCCCGGCCAGCGCCCTGGTCGGCGAGGAGGGCAGCGGCTTCCGCTACATCCTGGCCGGCATGAACGCCGAGCGCATCCTGATCGCCGCCGAGTGCGTGGGCGACGCCAAGTGGTTCGTGGCCAAGGCCAGCGCCTATGCCAACGAGCGCGTGGTGTTCGGCCGCCCGATCGGCCGGAACCAGGGCGTGCAGTTCCCCATCGCCCGCGCCTATGCCGAGATGCGGGCGGCGGAGCTGATGGTGCACGAGGCGCTGCGGCTGTTCGAGTCCGGCGCCAACCCGGGCGCCGAGGCCAACATGGCCAAGCTGCTGGCGGCCGACGCCGCGTCCGCCGCCGGCAACGCCTGCATCCAGACCTTCGGCGGCTTCGGCTTCGCCGAGGAGTACGACATCGAGCGCAAGTTCCGCGAGACGCGGCTGTATCAGGTGGCGCCGATCTCGACCAACCTCATCCTCAGCTACCTGGCCGAGCACGTGCTGGGGATGCCGCGGTCGTATTGACGCTCAAAACCTTGACGCTCAGAACCGTGCGGTCCAGCGCTCGCCGCGCACCAAATCCTCGATGTTCTGGCGGATCAGCTTGGCCACCAGCCGGGTCGCCGGCGCACCGGCACGCCGCGGCGCGTAGGCCAGCACCAACTCGCGGCTGATGGTGGGCGCGGTGATGCGGTTGGCCACCAGCGTGTCGCGCTCGGCCTCGTCGCGCACGGCGGCCACCGGCAGCACGCTGTGCACCGTCCCGGTCGCGACCAGATCCTTGATCGTCTGCAGGGTCTCGAGCTCGAGCACCACGTTGGGGGTGATCTGGGCGCGGGCGAAGGCGTCGTCCATCAGCAGGCGCAACCCGTGCGGCCGCCCCGGCAACGCCAGCGGCAGGCCGTCGAGCCGGGCCAACGGCACGCTGCCGTCGCGCCCGAGCTTGGCGGCGCCCGGCGACGAGATCAGGTACATGTCCTCGTACAGCAGGTGCTCGGCGTCGAACAGGCTGTTGGCGCGGACGTTGTACAGCATCGCGAGATCGACCCGCCCGTCGACCAGCCATTCCGCGACATGGCCGCTGAAGCCCTCCAGCACCCGCATCTGGATCGCCGCGTGTTCCTGCCGCATCTGCGTCAGCAGCGGCGTCAGCAGGATCATGCCGATGGTGGGCGGCATACCGAGCTTGACCATGCCGCTGACGGTGGCGCGGGTGGCGCGGATGTCGTGCTGCAGCCGTTCGACATCGTCCAGGATCGCCTTGACCCGGCCCACGAACAGCACCCCGGTCTCGGTCAGGACGACGCCGCGCCCGTTGCGGTAGAACAGCGCCATGCCGAGCTTGCTCTCGAGCGCGCTGACCCGGCGGCTGAGCGCCGACTGCGCCACGCTGAGCTGCTGCGCCGCCTTGCTGATGCTGCCGGTGTCGGCGATCCGCAGGACATATCTGAAATCGGACAGGTCCACGGCAGCCTTCGGTTCGCGGCGCGGGACGGCGGCACAGAGCGGAATCGATGCCAGTTTTTCGATGCCCTGTATAGCGTTTCGATGCCCCGCAGTGCGGCCTCCGGACGGTCAGCCCGGCTTGGCGGCCCGCATCTCGGCGCGCCGCTTGGCGGTGGCGGCGAGGTTGACCGCCCAGCCATAGCCGTCGTCGACCGCGTCGACCACCACGCCGTACACCTCGCTGGCGTGCTCGGGGGTCACGAACTCGTCCAGGATGTCGTCGAGCACCTTGCTCGGCTCGCGCTCCAGCGGCGAGCCGAAACCGCCGCCGCAGGGCGAACGGTAGGTCACGACGTCGCCCGGCCGGGTCTGCAAGCCGGAGAACTTGGCGTATTGCGGCTTGGGAGTCGCGTCCTGGTCGGCGGCGTTGTGCAGCGTGAGCGTCGCGGTGGCCCCCTCGCCGCCGCCGAAGATGCCCCAGGGCGTGTCCTCGTGGCGGTCGCTCTCGTGCGTCATCGAGCCGGGTGTCAGGAACCGCTGCGACTTCACCACTCCCATGCCGCCGCGGAACCTGCCGGCTCCCGGAGGCACGTCGTCGCGGATTTCGTAGCGGTCGCAGATCAGCGGCAAGTGCATTCCCAGATCCTCGAGCGGGTTGTTGCGCGTGTTGCGCATCAATTCCTCCACCGTGTCGGGGCCGTCGGAGCCGGGGCGCGCACCCATCGCCGCCTCGTTGACCTCGAGGAACACCCAGTATTCGCCCGACGGCCGCACCCCCGAATAGGCCGCGAACGACAGGCAGGCGGCGTTGCCGGCGGTGCTCTTGTCCGGGATCACCGGCGCCAGCGCCTTGACGATCAAGTCCACGACACGCTGGATCTGGTTGAACCGCGCCTCGGCCGCCGCCGGGGCCACCGGATTGAAGATCGAGCCCAGCGGCGCCACGCACGTCACCGGCCGGAACGAGCCTTCGTTCTGCGGGATGTATTCCTCGTGCGTGTAGGTGTCGAGCAGCAGGGCGCGGAAGGCGAAGTAGCAGGCGACCTTGGTCGAGCCCTCGAACGGCACGTTGTACGCGGTGGGCACCTGGGCCGACGAGCCGGTGAGGTCGACCTCCACGCCGTCGCCGCGCACCCGCACCGTGACCTTGACCGGCAGCTTTTGGCCGCGGTTGCGGCCGTCGTCGTCGAGGAAGCCCTCGGCACCGTAATCGCCGTCGGGGATCTTGGCGATCTCGCGGCGCAGCATCCGCTCCGAGTAGTCCATGAGCTGCCGCGTCGCCTGCACCACCTCGTCGCGGCCATAGGTGTCGAGCAGCTCCTGGTAGCGCCGCACCCCGAGCTCGGCCGCGGCGATCTGTGCCTCGAGGTCGCCCATCACCAGCGATGGCACGCGGGTGTTGCCGGCGATGTAGTCCCACAGCGCGTCGTTGCGGCGGCCGGCCTCGCGCAGCTTGACGCCATGGAACAGCATCCCCTCGGCGAACACGTCCGGCACGTCGATGATCAGGCCCGGCGTCGCGGCGCCGATGTCGACGTGGTGCGCGGTGTTGGCGGAGAAGCCGACCAGCTCGCCCTGGTGGAAGATCGGGATCACCACGGCGATGTCGGGCGAGTGGCTGGCGCCGTGATAAGGGTGGTTGTGCAGCACCAGGTCGCCCTCGCGCCAGGCGTCGAGCGGCACCTTGCGCTCGATGCCGCGCAGGTATCCGGGCAGCGAGCCGATATGCATCGGCGTCGAATCCGATTCGCACAGCGTGTTGTACTCGGTATCGAACAGGCCGGCCCCGAGGTCCTGGCTCTCGCGGATGATCGAGGAGTACGACATGCGGTACAGCACGCTGCCCATCTGCTCGGCGATGGCGTGCAGCGCCCCTCCGATGACCTGCAGCGTGATCGGGTCGATGGTCTTCGCCATGGTGCTCAGCTCCCTTGGCCGGCGCGGGTGACGACGATGTCGCCGCGCGACTGCACCACCGCACCGAAGCCGGGCGGCAGCACGGTGGTGGAGTTGTGCTGCACGATGATCGCGGGACCGCTCACCGTGTCGCGCGCCAGCAGCCGGGTTCGGTCGTAGCGCGGCGTCGGCAGCGTGCGGCCGTCGTCGAAGGTGGTCGGGCGGGTGGCCAGCCTGGCCTCGGCCGGGTCGGCGCGCCCGCCCACGGCGAGTTCGGGCAAGGTCAGCGTGTCGATCGCGGCGCTGCCGATCACCCGCAGCGTCACCAGCTCGACCGGCTGGTCGGCGAAGGCGTGGCCGTAGACCTGGCGATGGGCGTCGAAGAAGTTGCGCGACACCGTCTCGGCGGTGGCGGCGGTGAACGCCCCGTCCGGCACCGCGGCGCGCAGTTCGAAGCCCTGGCCCAGATAGCGGCACTCGGCGATGCGGGCGAAGCGGTGCCGGCCGGGATCGAGGCCGTCGGCGGCGAGCTGCGCCGCGGCCTCGGCCGCAAGTTCGGCCAGCATCGCCTCGATCGTGGCGAACCCGGCCTCGCCGCAGCCTTGCAGCACCGACACCACCGAGCGCGTGTATTCGTAACGCGGCTCGGTCACAAGCAGGCCCATGGCGGCGGTGATGCCCGGATGCAGTGGCGAGATCACGTCGCGCGCGGCGATCGCCTCGCCCAGCGCCACGCCGTGCAGCGGCCCGGCGCCGCCGAACGCCATCAGGCTGAACCGCCGCGGGTCGATGCCGCGCGCCACCGAGTTGGCGTTGATCGCCAGCGCCATGTTGTTGTTGACGACGCGCAGGATGCCGAGCGCCGCGTCCTCGACCGACAGGCCGAGCGGCCGGGCGATGCGCTCCCGCACCGCCTTGCTGGCCAGCGCGGGGTCGATCGCGAGGTCGCCGCCGAGGAAATGGTCGGGGTCGAGCCGGCCCAGCACCACCTGGGCGTCGGTGACGGTGGGCTCGCTGCCGCCCCTTCCGTAGCAGGCCGGCCCGGGTTCGGCGCCGGCCGAGCGCGGCCCGACGCGGAACGCGCCGCCGGCGTCGAGATAGGCGATCGAGCCGCCGCCGGCGCCGATCGCGTCGATGTCGATCATCGGCACCAGCACCGGCAGCAGCGCGACCTGGGTGTCGCGCGGGTTCTTGATGGTGAGCTGGCCGCCCTGGATCACGCTGATGTCGGCCGAGGTGCCGCCGATGTCGATGGTGATGATGTCGCGGGCCTCGCTGCCGGATGAGACCTGGCAGGCCTCGCCGGTCCAGCGGCCGCCGATGACGCCGCCGGCCGGCCCCGACAGCAGCAGCCCGACCGGGCGCCGGCTGGAATTCTCCAACGTCGAGATGCCGCCGTTGGACTGCATGATGCGCACGATGGCGTCGACGCCCGCCTCGCGCAGCCGGCGTTCCAGGTTGCGCAGATACAGCGACGTGCGCGGGCCGATATAGGCGTTCATCGCCACCGTCGAGAAGCGCTCGTACTCGCGGATCGCGTTGACCACCTCGGAGGAGGCGCACACGTAGGCGTCGGGCATCGCCTCGAGCACGATCTCCTTGGCGCGCAGCTCGTGCTCGTCGTTGAGGAACGAGAACAGGAACGCGACCACCACCGCGTCGAGCCCGCGCCGCGCGAACAGCTCGGCGGCCCGCTTCACCTCGTCCACGTCGAGCGGCGTCTCGACCCTGCCGTCGGGCGGCATGATCCGTTCGGTGACGCCGATGCGGTTGCGCCGCTTGACCAGCGGCGCGCTCTGCCACGGCACGTCGAACTGCAGCGAGAAATTGTGCGGCCGCTTGTGCCGGGCGATGTGCAGGATGTCGCGGAAGCCCTTGGTCGTGATCATGCCGACCTCGGCGCCGCGGCGCTCGATCACCATGTTGGTGGCGACCGTGGTGCCGTGGAACAGCGCGTCGATGTCGCCGGGCGCCACGCGGGCGAGGCGGCACAGCTCGAGCACGCCGCGCACCACGCCCTCGGACTGGTCGCGCGGCGTGCTGGCCACCTTGTGCACCACCACGCGGCGGCCGTGCCCCGGGCCGGCCGGTTCCGGCCCCCCGACCTGTTCCAGCACCAGGTCGGTGAAGGTGCCGCCGACGTCGACGCCTACCCTGATCATCGCACACCCCGCCGCAGCCATGCCGGATGCTGCCTGTCTCGGCGGCCTGGGTGAAATGCCGTAGATGGTTTGGTTGATGCTCAGGGGGTATCAATGGATTTCGACCTGCGCCACCTGCGTGCCTACCTCGCGGTTTGCGAGGAGCTGAACTTCCACCGCGCGGCGCGGCGCATCGGCATCGCGCAGCCGGCGGTCAGCCGCGCCGTGACCGACCTCGAACGCCGGCTCGGCGCCCGCCTGCTCGAGCGCAGCACGCGCGCCGTGACCCTCACCGAGGCCGGGCGCGGGTTCCAGGACGACGCGCGGGCGTTGCTGGCCGAGGCCGGACGCATGGCCCACAACGCCCGCCTCACCGCCGGCGGCACGCGCGGGCGGCTGCGCGTGGCCTACGTGGAGTTCGCGGCGCAGCGCCTGCTGCCGGCGGTGGTGCTGCGGTTCCAGGCCAGCGAGCCCGACATCGCGCTGGAGTTCCGGGCCATGAGTTCGGAGCGGCAACGCCGCGCGCTGGGCGAGCGCGACATCGATGTGGGCTTCATGCTGGGCCCGTACGGCGGCTCCGGCCTGGCCAGCGCCGGGGTCGCGGAGGAGCCGCTGGTGGCGTTGCTGCCGCGCGCTCACGCGCTGGCGCGGCTGGACCGGGTGAGCTGGCGGCAGGTCGCGGCACTGCCGCTGATCGTGGGCGACATGGCCGGCTGGGGCGCGTTCCGCCGCCTGCTGGAGAACCCGGCGGCGGGGCATGGCGGGCTGTCGGCCACGTTGCGCGAGGTGCCCACCACGGCGCTGGCGCTGGCGCTGGTGGGCGAGGGGCTGGGCGCTGGCTTCTACGCCGGGACACCGGCGCGCTACGAGCTGCGCGACGTCGCGGTGCGCCGCGTGGGGCCGGTCACGGCGCCGGTGCAGACCTGCATGGTGTGGCCGCGCGAGCGCCAGCCGATCGTCTCGCGCCTGGTGCGCGTCGCCTCGCAGGTCGCCCAGGAACAAGCGGTCGAACAGGTCGGCGAGCCGGGCGATATGCGGCCTTCGGATAGCTGAAATGCCCGGCGTTGATGCTCGCCGGTCAGCGGCTCGCCGCGTCGGTCTTACTTGCCCGAACCCGATGACAGCGGTAAGCCAGCCTACCAAATGGCCGCCGACCTCAACAGCCTAGCCGTCTTCCTGGCGGTCGCCGAGGCGCGCAACTTCCGCTTGGCTGCCGAACGGCTGGGCGTGACCCGATCGGCGGTCAGCCAATCGCTCCGCAAGCTGGAGGACGCGCTCGGCATCGCGCTGTTCTACCGCACCACCCGCAGCGTGCGGCTGACCGAGGCGGGAGACGAGCTGCACGCGCGCGTGTCGCCGGCCCTGGCCGACGTCGAGGCGGCGCTGGCAGCGGCGAAGGACCGCGACGCTGCGCCGAGCGGCCAACTGCGCCTCGCGGTCTCGTCGATCGCCGAGTGGTTCCTGGCCGGGCCGCTGTTCGCGAGCTTCATCGACGCCTGCCCGGGGGTCCAACTCGACGTCACCGTGACCGACGCGGAGTTCGACATCGTGGCGGCCGGCTTCGACGCCGGGGTGCGGCTGGGCGAAGTGATCGAGCAGGACATGGTCGCGGTGCCCGCCTCGGGCGACCAGCGGCAGTTGGTGGTGGCCTCGCCTTCCTACCTGGAGCGTCACGGCGTTCCCGCGCACCCGCGGGACCTGGTCAAGCATCGCTGCGTCGGCTGGCGGCCCTCGCCCGATGTCGCGCCCTACCGTTGGGACTTCGAGGAGGATGGGCGCCGCTTCGACGTGGCGGTCGACCCGCAAGTCGCGACCAACGACATGCGGGTGATGCTCAACACGGCGCTGGCCGGCGGCGGCTTCACGCTCGGGATGGAGGAGACCTTCCGCCGTTATATCGAGCAGGGAGCGCTGGTGGCGGTCCTCGAACAGTTCTGCCCGCGCTTCCCCGGCTTCTTCCTCTACTACCCCGACCGCCGGAACCACGCGCCCAAGTTGCGCGCCTTCGTCGACCACGTCCGGCGGCAGGCCGCGCGACGGCCGGCCGCCGGATGATCCGCGCGACGCGCGCGGTTCAGTTCGCCGACGTGGCCGCACCGCCCCACAGGTCGATCGGCCCCATCCGGTCCGCGCCCATCGCGGCCAGCATCCAGCCGGGGTATTCGGGCGGCAGCGCGCTCACCGCATCCAGCCGAGCAAGCTCCTCGGCGCCGAGCACGAGATCCGCCGCGGCGAGGTTGTCGTCGAGCTGGTCGAGCCGCTTGGCGCCGACGATGACCGACGTGACGGCCGGGCGCGACAGGATCCAGGCCAGCGCCACGCGCGCCGGGCTGCAACCGTGCGCCTCGGCGATGGGGCGCAGCACGTCGATCACCGCCCAGGCGCGCTCCTTGTCGACGACGGGGAAGTCGAACCCTGACCGGCGCGACCCTTCGGGTGACTGGTTGTCGCGGTCGAACCTGCCCGACAGCAGCCCGCCGGCGAGCGGGCTCCAGACCAGCAGCCCGCCCTTCGCGTAATCGAGCAGCGGGATTATCTCGCGCTCCAGGTCGCGGCCGGCGAGCGAGTAGTAGGCCTGCACCGTCTCGAACCGGGCGTAGCCGCGCCGTTCGGACACGCCCAGGGCGGTCGCGACCTTCCACGCCGGCCAGTTCGAGCATCCGACGTAGCGCACCTTGCCCTGCCGCACGAGGTCGTCGAGCGCCCGCAGCGTCTCCTCCACCGGCGTCACCGCGTCGCTCTGATGGATCTGGTAGAGGTCGATGTAGTCGGTGCCGAGCCGCTTCAGGCTCGCCTCGACGGCGTCCATGATGTGCCCGCGCGAGGCGCCGACCGCGTTGCGGCCCGGCCCCATGCGCATGTATCCCTTGGTCGCCAGCACCAGGTCGTGTCGGTCGAGGTCCAGGTTGCGGAACGACCGGCCGAGCGTCTCCTCGCTGTGGCCGTGCGAGTAGATGTCAGCGGTATCGAAGAAGTTGATACCGGCGTCCACGCTCGCCCGCACCAGCGCGTCGGCGCCGCCCTGGTCGACGTTGCCGATGTGCTCGTACACCCCGCTGCCGTCGCTGAAGGTCATGGTTCCGAGGCACAGCCGAGAGACGATCAGGCCGGTGTTGCCCAGTTGCGTGTGTTGCATGGTGCTGTCTTCCTCAGTTGCGCGGGCGGCGACGCAGCACCATCCCGCCGTGATGGAGCGTGTCGGCGTCGACGAAGTCGCCGTCGGCGGTGAAGCCGGTGTCGTCCCAATAGTCGATATGGCTGCCAGTCACCGCGTACCGGCCCTGGTAGGCGCTCTCGCGCGTGCCCCGCGCCTCGTCGTAGCGGCCGTCCGGGAGCAGCTCGTGGCGCACGCGGTCATCCTCTGTGACCCACATGCCGACATAGGGATGCGTAGGGCTGGCCATGCTGTTCTCCGGTTCGGTTGGGTGGCGGGTGTCCGGCGTCGGGGTTCACGTGCCGCTGGGGAAGGCCTGTTCGCCCGGCACCGTCGCCACCAGGTCGTACACGTCCCACGGCGAGGCCGATCGCGCCGGGGTCTTGACGCGCAGCAGGTACATGTCGTGGAGCATCGTCCCGTCGGCACGGATGCGGCCGCCCTTCACGTACATGTCGTCGAGCGTGGCACCGCGCAGGCGGCCGACCACCGCTTCGGCATCGGTGCCGCCGGTCGCCGCCACCGCGCGCAGGTATTGCGTCGCGGCGGAGTAGTCGGCCGCCTGCAGCGACGACGGCATCCGCCGCTGTGACGCGTGGAAGCGTTCCGCCCAGGCGCGGCTGTCCGCGTCGCGGGTCCAGAACCAACTGTCGGCGAGATGCAGTCCCTGCGCCTCGTCGAGCCCCATCTCGTGGATGTCGTCCACGAAGGTGAGCAGGCCGACCAGCTTCATGCGGTCGCCGACACCCATCCGCTCCATCGCCGCCATCGCCTTGATGAGCTCGGCGTGACCGTTGGCGAGGCCCAGCACCTGTGCGCCGCTGTCGAGTGCCGCCTGCACGTAGGGGGTGAAGTCGTCGGCCCCGTGCGGGTTCAAGACGGACCCCACGACCGAGCCGCCGGCGGCGCGCACCGCCGCCCGGCCGTGTGCCTCCAGCTCGCGCCCGAACGGGTAGTCGGCGGTGATGTAGAACCAGCGCGCATCGCCGCGCCGGGTGAGCGCCAGCCCCGGTACGGTCGCGAGCGCCACGGTGTCATAGGCGTATTGGATGATGCCGGGCGCCGGACGCTCGCGCGTCTGCACCGACGTACCCGCGCCGACGACCAGGATCGGCTTGCCGGCTTCCGCCGCCACGCCGGTCAGCGCCAAGCTGGTATCGGAGTTGACGCCGCTGATGACGACGTCGACGCCCCCCTCGCCATACCAGCGCCGTGCTATCGCTGCCGCCTCGTGCGCGTCGTTGCGGTGGTCGCCGAGCAGCAGCTCGACCGGCCGGCCGGCGACGGCGCCGCCCATGTCGGCGATCGCCATGCGGATCGCCTCGGCCCCGGCCGGGCCGTCCACGCCCTGATAGGGGCCGCTGAGGTCGGTGCAGAAGCCGATGCGGACGGGTGTCCCTGCCATTGTCGTGTTCCTCTGCGCTCGTGCTGTCCTTGGCAGGGATGCCGTGGCGGCCGCCGCCGCGCCTCCTGCCATGAGTCGTCGCCTGTCCATGCCCGTCGCCTCGCTTTCGGCTTCCGCATGGGCCACCCGCCGGTCAGGCGGGCGGCTCCTTCAGCCATGGGGTGTCCGCCGTCGTGACAGGCGAAATGGATCGGCGATGAGCGGGCAACAATCCGCGAAGAGAAGCATGGCAAGTCAAGCGCAGCTAACCAATGCGGCGGCCAGGGATGAGCGGAGATCTCCAAGGCCCTTCAGGCCGGCAACATGCTTGTGCTGTGGAAGTTGGACAGGCTCGGACCCGACTTCGAGCACTTGGTCGGCACGGCCGTCGACCCGCGGGTGCGTGGCCTGGGCTTGAAGGTGCTGGCCGCCGCCGATCGGCTCGCCCGGAAGGAATGGAGCATCAGCGAAACCGACACCGCCACGGTCTCGGCATTCCTGTCTAAGACTTCCAAATAGCCTTATGACAGTACACCGTGCCGCGGAGACGCAGGGGCCGGCCGTCCAATGCGCGCATTGGCACGACACACGCGTTGCATCTGGAGGGCGATCCGATGAGCGATCGGGTTCTAATCTTCTACGGCTCCTACCGTTCGGACCGACAAGGCATTCGCCTCGCCGCTTGGCTCGTCCGCGCCTTCGCCGAACGCGGTGCCGCGGCGGAGCTGGTCGACGCGAAGGCGCTCGATCTCCCGATGCTCGACCGCATGTACAAGGAATACCCGACCGGCGATGCGCCGCCGGCGCTGGAGACGCTGGCGGAGAAGATCAGGTCGGCCGACGCGTTCGTGTTCGTGACCGGCGAGTACAACTGGGGCGTCCAGCCCGGCCTCAAGAACCTGACCGACCATTTCCTTGAGGAATGGTATTGGCGGCCTGCCGCGATCGCCAGTTACTCGGCCGGCCGCTTCGCTGGCGCCCGAGCGGGCCTGGCCTGGCACGCCATCCTGTCCGAGATGGGCATGGTGGTCGTCTCGAGCACGCTCGCCGTGGGTGGGATCGGACATGCCTTCGATAAGGCCGGAGAGCCGGCTGGCGACGACGGTTCCGCCCTGATCCGCGCCTTTCCGCGGTTCGCCGGCGACCTAGCCTGGTGGGCGCAAGCGGCTGGCACCCAGCGCAAGCTCGCGAACCCGCCTTACTGAACCGCAGCGCCCGCGTGCACCGTGCTGAAGCTGGCACCGCCCCAGCTTCGACGCCTTCGCTGAACGAGCTCCCCCAAGATCGCAGACGCCCGCTCAGTCGGCGCCCTGGTAGATCATGCGCCCGATCGAGTCGTACTTCGTCGGATCGACGCGTTTCAGAACTATCGCGCCGAGGCTGCCACGAACATCGGTTCGGGATCGAGACGCGGCATCGGTGGT
>CAXTVL010000048.1:0-12283 GCA_964247515.1 uncultured Acetobacteraceae bacterium
GTCGGTGCCGCGCCGCGCGCGCCCACGGCACCGACAGCGCGATGCCGCCCAGCAGCGCCAGCGCCGCCCAGCCGAACGCCGGGTCGCCGTGCAGCCAGGGCAGCTTGATGCCGCGATTGGACAGGAACGCGCCGGCGAGGTGCGCCGCCTGGCGCGGGGCCGGCAGGCCTTGCAGCAGCACGTACCAGAACAGCAGTTGCAGCAGTGGCGGGATGTCGCGCAGCACTTCGACGTAGATTGCCGACAGCTTGGCGATCAGCCAGTTGCGCGACAGCCGGCCGATGCCGACCAGGGTGCCAATGATCGTCGCCAGCACGATGCCGACCAGCGACACCTTGAGCGTGTTGAGCACGCCCTCCAGCAGCGCGTGGAAATAGGTGTTGACCGCCGGGTCGTAGGGGATCAGCGCCTCGCCGATCGGGATGCCGGCGGTGCGGCCGAGGAAGCCGAACCCGGTCGCGATGTGGCGCGCCGCCAGGTTGCGGTTGGTGTTGCCGATCAGCACGGCGATCACGCCGACCACGATCGCCACCACGACGAACTGCCAGACGATGTTGCGCAGCAGCGGGTCCGACCAGGACAGCCGCACGCGACGGCGTGGCGGCGGGCGGGGTCGGCCGGGCAGGGCGGTGGTGACGGACATGCGTGCGGCGAACCCCCGATGCGACGCCCGGCAAGAACCGGGCCGCGAGGGCTGTGCAAGAAACAGCCCAGGTTGCAGATTGGTGCAACCCGGGCGGCCCTGGCAACCGGCGAGGGTTAGCGCAGCGGCGGCGCGTACTGGATGCCGCCCTTGCTCCACAGCGCGTTGATGCCGCGTGGCACGCCGAGGACGGTGATGTTGCGGTCCCAGATCTCGCCGTAGTTGCCGACCTGCTTGACCACGTTGTAGGCCCATTTGTTGTCGAGCCCGAGCGCCTTGCCCATGTCGCCCTCGAGGCCCAGCAGGCGGCGCACGTCCGGCTTGGTGCTGGTCATCTGGCTGTCGACGTTGGCTTGGGTTACGCCCAGCTCCTCGGCGGTGAGTTCGGCGAAGTAGGTCCAGCGCACCACGTCGAACCACTTGTCGTCGCCCTTGCGCACCATGTAGCCGAGCGGCTCCTTGCTGATGATCTCGGGCAGCAGCACGAAGTCGTCCTTGTTGGTCTGGGTGGCGCGGAACGTCGCCAGCGCCGAGCTGTCGGTCGAGTAGGCGTCGCAGCGGCCGGAGATGAAGGCGTTCTGGATCTCGGCCAGGTTCTCGATCAGGATCGGGGTGAACTTGATGTTGTTGACCCGGAAGTAGTCGGCGATGGCGAGTTCGGTGCTGGTGCCGGGCTGCACGCAGATGGTGGCGCCGTCCATCTCCTTGGCCGACTTCACGTTCATCGCCTTCTTCACCAGGAAGCCGGTGCCGTCATAGTAGTTCACCCCGGCGAACTCGGCGCCGAGGTTGCCCTCGCGAGCCAGTGTCCAGGTGGTGCTGCGGATCAGCACGTCGACCTCGCCCGATTGCAGTGCCGTGAAGCGGTTCTGCGTGGTGAGCGGCGTGTATTTGACCTTGTTGGCGTCGCCCAGCACGGCGGCGGCGATGGCGCGGCAGGAATCGGAGTCGAGGCCCTTCATCACGCCCTGGCTGTCCGGCAGCGAGAAGCCCGGCACGTTGCCGGCGATGCCGCAGACCAGTTGCCCGCGCGCGCGCACCGCGTCGAGCGTGCTGGAGCCGCTGCCTTGCGCCTGGGCGGCATGCCCGGCCAGCAACATTCCGCCCATTGTCGCGGCAGTCGTAAGGATCGTTCCAGTCCGGGTCATCGTGCTCTCTCGCGTTAAATTGGCGGGAACGACCCCGCAACGTGCCGACATACTGCCCTTGCCGCCGCCGCCGCAATCGGCCACATCGCGGCCATGCTGCATCTGACCAAGCTGGCGGTCGGCGCCCGCGACGTGGCGGCGCTGCGGGCGTTCCAGCGGGCGCGCGCGGCGTCCGAGCCACCGTTGCGCCACCGCACCCGCAACGCCCCCCGCCGTGCCGCCGAACTGATCGACGGCGGCTCGATCTACTGGGTGGTGGCCGGCGCCATGCTGGTGCGCCAGCGCGTGCTCGACGTGATTGCCGACCATTGGGAGGACGGCACCGCTTGCGCCGGCCTGGTGCTCGACCCGGCGCTGGTCGCGGTCGAGGGGCGGCCGGTCAAGGCGTTCCAGGGCTGGCGCTACCTGGCGGCGCACGAGGCGCCGCCCGACCTGCGCCATGATGCACCGGAGCACGACATCCCGGCGGCGATGGCGGTGGAGTTGCGCCGGCTATGTCTCTTATAGCACAGTGACTGTGGCAAATGAGGCGCACACGCAGTTGCTTCCTTCGGACGTGGCTGCGGCGCGATATGACGGTGGCAGGCTACCACCCGAGTCGGAGATCGCCGCGATGCTGCCCATCCGCAAACTGATGATCGTGCTCCTGGCGCTTGGCACGGCTATGCCGGCATTGCCCCGCCCCGCCGACGCCCAGTACTACTATGACCGCTACCATCATCGCCACTATCGGCGTCCGCCGCCGCGCCGGCACCATTACCGCCACGAGGATCGCCGACCGTACTTGCCGCCGCGCTGAACGGTTCCGTGCCGCGCGCCGCCGGGAGCGGCGCCGGCATGGACCGGCTCGGCTGAACCGACTATCCCGGCGCGGCCAGCCGCACGTCTCGAGAGGGCCGCACCGTCCGCATGTCAGTCTCGCGTCTGCTCGCCGTATTGGTCGAGCACAGCCGCCGCCACGCCCGCCTTGCGTTCCTGTTGGGACTGATCCTGTCGGCCGCCTGCGCCTGGGTCGCCAGCGAGCGGCTCGGCGTGTCGACCGACACCGACGAGCTGTTCGCCGCCTCGCTGCCCTGGCGGCGCTGGCAGCTCGCCTGGGACCGCGAGTTCCCCCGCTCGCGCGACCTGCTGGTCGCCGTCATCGCCGCGCGGGCGCCGGAGGCGGCGGAGGCGCCCGCCGCCGGGCTGGCGCGGGCGCTGGCCGCCGACCCCGCGCATTTCCGCAGCGTGACCCGGCCCGACGCCTCGCCCTACCTCGAAGCCAACGGCCTGCTGTTCCTCGATACCAAGACGCTGGGCACCCTGCTCGACCAGACCATCGACGCGCAGCCGTTCCTGGGGCAACTGGTCGCCGATCCGAGCGCGCGCGGTCTGTTCGCGGCGCTGAACCTGGTGGCGATGGGCGTCGAGCGCGGCGAGGCGCAGTTGGGTCCGTTCGCGCCGGCGCTCGCCCAGTTCCATGACGTGTTGGCAGCCGCGCTGGCCGGCCATCCGCGGCCGCTGTCGTGGCAGTCGCTGCTGGCCGGGCCGGTGCTGAAGCAGGCCGGCAAGTATCGCTTCGTGCTGGTGCAGCCGAAGCTCGATTACGGCGCGCTGCAGCCCGGCGGCAACGCCACCGCGGTCATGCGCGCCGCCATCGCCCGGCTGCCGTTCGTGGCCGCGGGCGACGCGCGGGTGCGCATCACCGGCTCGGTGGCGTTGGCCGACGAGGAGTTCGCGACCGTGGCGCAAGGCGCGTTGTGGGGCACGCTCGGCAGCGTGGCCCTGGTGACGGTCTGGCTGCTGCTGGCGGTGCGGAGCTGGCGGCTGATCGTGCCGATCCTGCTGACGCTGGTGGTGGGCCTGTTCGTGACCATCGGCTTTGCGACACTCGCGGTCGGCACGCTGAACCTGATCTCGGTCGCCTTCGCCATCCTGTTCGTGGGCATCGCGGTCGATTTCGCGATCCAGTTCAGCGTCCGCTACCGCGAGGAGCGGCTGCTGGCGCCGCATCCGGCGGCGGCGCTGGGGCACACCGCCGAGCGGGTCGGACCGCAAATCCTGGTGGCGGCTGCCGCCACCTCGGCCGGCTTCTTCGCCTTCGTGCCGACCGACTTCAAGGGTGTCGCCGAGCTGGGGCTGATCGCCGGCGTGGGAATGCTGGTGGCGTTCGCGGCCACGCTGGCATTCCTGCCGGCGGCGCTGACGCTGTTCCGCCCGCGTGCCGAGCGCGGGGAGGTGGGTTTCGCCGCCGGTGGCGCGCTGGAGCGCGGCCTGATCCGGACGCGGCTGCCGGTCCTGGCGGCGTTCGCGGCACTGGCCGCCCTGGGCTTGGTGCTGCTGCCGCGCATCGCCTTCGACAGCGACCCGCTGCACACCAAGGATCCGAATACCGAGGCGATGCGCACGCTGGCCGACCTCATGGTCTCGCCGCGCACCAGCCCGTACAACGCGGAAATCCTGGCCGCCTCGCCGCAGGCGGCCGATGCGCTGGCGGCGCGGCTGCGCGCGCTGCCGCTCGCGGCGGACGTGCTGACCCTGTCCAGCTTCGTGCCTGACGACCAGCCGGCCAAGCTGGCCTTGCTGGCCGACGCGCGCGACGTGCTCGAAGCGTCGCTGACGTCGCGCTCGGCGGCCGCGACCGTCACCGCCGAGGACGTGCGGCAGGCGGCGCGCAGTGCCGCGGCCGGCATCGCCCGTGCCGCCGACAAGCTGCCGCCGCGAGCCCCCCTGCTGCTGCTGGGCGAGGACCTCCGCGCGCTGGCGAGCGCCCCGGACGCCACCGCGCTGGCGACCAACGCGGCGCTGGTGCGGTTCCTGCCGGAACAGCTCGACCGACTGCGCGCGGCGCTGGCGGCACGCCCGGTCACGGTCGCCGACGTGCCCGAGGACCTCGCCCGCGACTGGCGGCTGCCGGACGGGCAGACGCGGGTGCAGGTGCTGGCGAAGGCCGAGGCGCAGGACAGCACCGGGCTGCACCGCTTCGTGGCGCAGGTGCGCGCGGTGGCGCCGGATGCCGGCGGACCCTCGGTCGGCATCGTCGAGACCGCCGCCACCATCGTCGGCGCCTTCCGCACCGCGGCCACGTTGGCGCTGGGCGCCATCGCCGTGATCCTGGCGGTCGCCTTGCGCCGGGCCTCGGACGTGGCGCTGGTGCTGATGCCGCTGCTGCTGTCGGCGCTGATGACCGCGATCGTGGTCGTGCTGTGGCCGTTGCCGCTCAACTTCGCCAACATCATCGCATTGCCGCTGCTGCTGGGCGTCGGCGTCTCGTTCAACATCTACTTCGTGATGAACTGGCGCGTCGGCGCGCGGCAATTCCTCGGCACCGCGACCGCGCGCGCGGTGGTGTTCTCGGCGCTGACCACCGGCACCGCGTTCGGCTCGCTGGCGCTGAGCCGCCATCCCGGCACGTCGAGCATGGGCGTGCTGCTGCTGGTCAGCCTGGGCTGCACCCTGCTCGCGACGCTGGTGTTCGTGCCGGCACTGCTGGCACGGCTTCCCGCACCGCCCGTGTCACAGCGGGACTGAGCAGCGCCGCCAGTTCGGCGGCGTGGTCGTAGTCCGGCATCAGGCGGATTTATGTGGCGGCGGCATGGGTGGCGGGATGGAAGTAGATCTCCACGTCGCCGGATGGCAGCGTCGGCAACAGGGAGAGCAGCCGTCGCTCGGTCATGTGGCCGCTCCAGGCCAGCCCGAACACCGCGTCGGGCGCCGCCATCCCGGCAGCGAGCACCTGATGTCGCAGTATCCGCGTGCCGGCATACATCGCGCGCGCGCCGAGGGTCGGTGCCACGCCGAGCCGCGCCATCACCGCCGGCGGCTCGGCCGGGACTCGCACCCGGCGCAAGCCGAATTCCCGACCGACCCGGACCAGGGCCGCCCCCACCATCGGGTGCATGTGCATGTGCTTGTGCGCGTCGGCATGGACGAGCGGCAGGCCGGTCGCGGCGAAGGCCGTGAACTGCGCCTGGATTTCCGCCTCCAGCGCCTGCCGCCGCCAGGCATGGCGCAGGCCCAGGCGGAACTGGCCGGAGCCGAACCATTCCCCGGTCGCGGCCGACATGCCCTCGATCACCACCAAGTGCAACCCGACGCTGAGGCCGGGCAGGCGCCGCGCCCGCGCCACCGCGTCGGCGGCGGCCTCGCCTGTGACCATCAGGCTGGCGTGGGTGAGGATGCCGTCACGATGGGCGCGCTCGACCGCCTCGTTGACCGCCGGCGACAGGCCGAAATCGTCGGCGGTGAAGGTGATCAGGCGGCGTGGCGCTCGCGCAGGAAGTGGAAGAACTCGACGCCCTCGCGCAACCGCCGCTTCATCATCTGCGGGCTGCGCACCATCTCGCCGACGATCGAGGCGATCTTCGGCGCCCTGAAGTAGAACCGCCGGTAGAACGTCTCCACCGAGTCGAACATCTCGGTGTGCGACAGATGCGGGTAGCTCAGCGGCGCGATCTGGATGCCGTGGTCGTCGATCAGCTCGGCGTGCTCGGCGTCGAGCCAGTTGTTCTCGACCGCCTGCTTGTACAAGAAGGTGCCGGGATACGGGGCCGCCAGCGACACCTGCATGGTGTGCGGGTTAACTTCCTGCGCGAAGCGGATGGTCTCCTCGATGGTCTCCTTCGTCTCTCCCGGCAGGCCCAGGATGAAGGTGCCGTGGATCTTGATGCCGAGCTCGTGGCAGTCCTTGGTGAACCGGCGCGCGACCTCGATCCGCATTCCCTTCTTGATGTTGTGCAGGATCTGCTGGTTGCCGCTCTCGTAGCCGACCAGCAGCAGGCGCAGGCCGTTGTCGCGCAGCACCTTGAGCGTGTCGCGCGGCACGTTGGCCTTGGCGTTGCAGCTCCAGGTGACACCCAGCTTGCCCAGCTCGCGGGCGATCGCCTCGGCGCGCGGCAGGTTGTCGGTGAAGGTGTCGTCGTCGAAGAAGAACTCGCGCACCTGCGGGAACATCGCCTTGGCGTGCTTGATCTCGGCGGCGACGTGCTCCGGGCTGCGCACCCGGTAGCGGTGGCCGCCCACGGTCTGAGGCCACAGGCAGAACGTGCAATGGCTCTTGCAACCGCGCCCGGTGTACAAGGACACGTACGGGTGCAGCAGATAGCCGATGAAGTAGTCCTCGATGCGCAGGTCGCGCTGGTAGACGTCGGTCACGAACGGGAGCTGGTCCATGTCCTCCAGCGTCGCGCGGTCCTTGTTGTGGACCAGGGCGCCGTCCGGTCCGCGATAGCTGATGCCGTCGATCGTGGACCAGTCGCGGCCCTCGGCCACTTCCTTGATGGTGAAGTCGAACTCGTTGCGCGCCACGAAGTCGATGGCGTTGCCCTGCTGCAGGCTCTCGGTCGGCTGCACCGCGACCTTGGCGCCGACGAAGCCGATCTTGAGCGAGGGGTTCTTGTCCTTGAGCGCCTGCGCCACGCGCACGTCGGAGGCGAACGAGGGAGTCGAGGTGTGGATCACGCACAGCTCGTACTCGCCAATCTGGTCGGTGATGGTCTCCAGCCCGATGCGCGCCGGCGGTGCGTCGATCAGCTTGCTGCCCGGGACCAGCGCCGCCGGCTGCGCCAGCCAGGTCGGGTACCAGAAGCTCTTGATCTCGCGCTTCGCCTGGTAGCGCGAGCCGGCGCCGCCGTCGAAGCCGTCGAAGCTGGGCGGCTGCAGGAACAGGGTCTTCATCATCAGCGTTCGGTCCCCAAGGGCGGTGCCATCAACGAGGCGCGCAGCACCTGGCCGCGCCACTCGACCTTGTCGCCGGCATAGCTTGCCAGCACGACGGCGATGGACATGATGTCGCGCAACGGCAAAAGCCAGACCGGGGTGCGCCCGGCCAGCCCGTCTCGCGCCAAGCCCAGCGTGCGGTCGATGCCGCGGCCGACCAGTGCCCGCCCAGCCCAGGCCGCCACCAGCACCGCCGCCGCCCATTCCTCCGCGCCCGACAGCACCAGCGATAGCAGCGCCCAGAACAGCGGGTACTGCACCACCGAAGCGGCGAAGCCGGTTGGCACCAGCGACAGGATGGTGCGCGACCAGCGCAGCTCGTGGCGGTAGAGCGCCCCGATCCGCTCCTCCGGCACCGTGGTCGCGGGCACCGTGGCAGCCAGGCCCACGCGCAGCCCGCGCGCGCGCACCAACTTGCCGAGCACGTGGTCGTCGGCCAGGTGGTGCACCAGCGCCGGCAGCCCCCCGACCGCCTCCAGCGTTGACCGCGTCAGCGCCATGGTGGCGCCCAGGCAATCCTGCCGGCCCAGGGCGCGCGCCATCAGCGCGCCGGGCAGGAAGCCGTGGGTGATCGCGGTGGCGCCCATCTGGCCGACCAAGGTGGCGGTGGCGGGTAGGCCGGCATACAGGGTCGTCACCACGCCGACCCCCGGTTCGGCCAGCGCGTCGGCGATGCGGGCCAGGTAGTCGGGTGCGGCGTGCACGTCGCTGTCGGCGATCACCAGCACGTCGTGGCGTGCCGCCGGCAGCATGTTGATGAGGTTGCCGACCTTGTGGTTACGGCCATGCAGCCGACCGTCGGTGACAAGGGCGATGTCGACATCGGGGAAGCGCGCCCGCAGCCGCGCCACCACGGCGATGGCCGGGTCATGCAGGCTCTGCACCCCGCACACGATCTGGAACCGGGGGTATTGCTGCCGGCACAGCGTCTCCAGCGCCCGTTCCAGCAGCGGCTCGGCGCCGTGCAGCGGCTTCAGCACGCTGATCGCCGGCCGCTGGCCCGGGGCCAATCGGGACGCGGCGCGGAACCGGCGCACCAGCGCCAGGCCGAGCACGCCCTGCAGCAAGCCGGCAAAGGCGATCAGCGCGGCGACGGCGGCCAACAGCGTCATGGGCGCAACCAATTTATCGACTTAGCCGCGCTCGGCCATGGCGGCGGTCCGCTTGCGCAGCGAGGCGATCAGCGGCCCCGCGGTACCGCCGCTCAACAGGGCGCGAAAATCGGAACGCTGCACCGCGACCCGGCTGATCGAGCCGTCGAGCAACACGTCGACTGCCCGCCAACCATCCTCGCCTCGGCGCATCACGTAGTCGATCGAGGTCGGATCGCCCGTGGCCGGCACGATCTGCGAGTGCACCACCTGGTCCTCGCCCACCGTCCGGGCTTGCGGCGAGACCACGAAGCGCTCGCCCTTGAACTCGGCGAAGTTGGCCACGTAGTTGGCGACCGTGAACGCGCTGAAGGCGTCGAGCAGCGCCGCGCGGTCGGCGACGCCGATCGCCGCGTAGCGTGGGCCGACGGTGGCGCGCAACACCACGTCGAGCGCGAAGGTGCGTTCCACCACCGGCCGCAGTGTGGCCGCCCGGCTGGCGAACGGCGTCGCGCGCCCGGCGTGCATGATCGCCAGCAACGCGTTGCACAACGCCGTGACCGGCGCCTCGGGGCCCGCTTGGGCCAGCGCCGGCAAGGGGACGGACAGGGCCGCCAGCGCGCGACCCAGCAGGACGCGGCGGCCGATCATGCCGGTCGCTGCCTCGCCTGGCGGCCAAGCCCGGCCAGTGCGGTCGCCACGATGTCGGAGACGGCCATGCCGGCGGCGGCGAGTTGCTTGGCGGGTGTGTCATGGTCGACGAAGCGGTCGGGCAGCGTCATTGGGCGCACCCGCAGCGTGCCGTCGAGCGCCCCGCTCCAGGCCAGATGCTGCAGCACCAGCGAGCCGAAGCCGCCGACGCTGCCATCCTCGATGGTCAACAGCAAGGCGTGGTGGCGGGCCAACTGGTCGATCATCGCGGTGTCGAGCGGCTTGGCGAACCGCGCGTCGGCCACCGTCACGGAGACGCCCTGAGCCGCCAGCAGCTTGGCCGCGGCCTGGCTGTCCGCAAGACGTGGGCCGAGCGAAAGGATCGCCACGTCGGCCCCCTCCTGCACGATCCGTCCCCGCCCCAATGGCAAGACGCTGCCGCGCGGCGGCAGCGCCAGGCCGAGGCCGGACCCACGCGGGTAGCGCACGGCACTGGGCCGGTCATCGATCGCGGCGGCGGTGGCGACCATGTGCATCAGCTCGACCTCGTCGGACGGCGCCATCAGCACTATGCCGGGCAGGCAGCCGAGATAGGCCAGGTCGAAGCTGCCGGCGTGGGTGGCGCCGTCGGCGCCGACCAGGCCGGCGCGGTCGATGGCGAAGCGCACCGGCAGCGACTGGATCGCCACGTCGTGCACCACCTGGTCGTAGGCGCGCTGCAGGAAGGTGCTGTAGATGGCGCAGAACGGCGCCATGCCCTCGGTCGCCATGCCGGCGGCGAAGGTGACGGCGTGCTGCTCGGCGATCCCGACGTCGAACGTCCGCGTCGGGTAGGCGGCGGCGAAGCGGTCGAGCCCGGTGCCGCCCGGCATCGCCGCCGTGACCGCCACGATGCGCGAATCCCGCGCCGCCTCGGCCAGCAACGCGTCGGCGAACACCGCGGTGTAGCTGGGCGGCCCCGGCGGCGGCTTGGCCTGCTCGCCGGTCAGCACGTTGAACCGGCTGACCGCGTGCAGCTTGTCCGCCGCCGCCTCGGCCGGCCCGTAGCCGCGTCCCTTCTGCGTGGTGACGTGCAACAGGATCGGCCCCGGCTCGTCGGCGTCGCGCAGGTTGCGCAGGATCGGCAGCAGGTGGTCGAGGTTGTGGCCGTCGATCGGCCCCAGGTAGTAGAACCCCAGCTCCTCGAACAGCGTGCCGCCGGTCAGGATGCCGCGCGCGTATTCCTCGGCGCGGCGCGCGGTGCGCTCGATGCCGCGCGGGAAGCGCCGCGCCATGCGGGCCGCGAGGTCGCGCAGGCTGAGAAAGCTGTGCGACGACAGCAACCGCGACAGGTAGGCGCTCATCGCCCCCACCGGCGGGGCGATCGACATGTCGTTGTCGTTGAGGATGACCACCAGGCGCGAGCGCAGGGCGCCGGCGTTGTTCATCGCCTCGTAGGCCATGCCGGCGCTCATGGCGCCGTCACCGATCACCGCGACGACATGGTTGGTCCGGCCCTGCAGGTCGCGCGCCACCGCCATGCCGAGGCCGGCCGAGATCGAGGTCGAGCTGTGGGCCGCGCCGAACGGGTCGTACTCGCTCTCGCTGCGCCGGGTGAAGCCGGACAGGCCGCCGCCCATGCGCAGGGTGCGGATGCGGTCGCGCCGCCCGGTCAGGATCTTGTGCGGGTAGCACTGGTGGCCGACGTCCCAGATCACCCGGTCGGTGGGGGTGTCGAACACCGCGTGCAAGGCGACCGTGAGTTCGACCACGCCGAGCGAGGCGCCGAGATGGCCGCCGGTGACGGAGACCGCGTCGATGGTCTCGGCGCGCAACTCGTCGGCCAACTGGCGCAACTGCTCGCCGGAAAAATTGCGTAGGTCGGATGGGATGTTGACGCGGTCGAGCATCGGTGTGGCCGGCGGCATGTTGGCGGCAAGCAGGGGCGCGTTCAAAACGGGATCTCCTCGTCGACCGGTTGCGGCTGCGGGCTGCCGTCGCCGGCAGTCACGATCTTGTCGACCCGCATCTCGGCCTCGCGCAGCTTGGCCTCGCAATGGCGGCGCAGCAGCGAGCCCCGCTCATAGGCGGTGATCGCCTCTTCCAGCCGCTGCTGTCCGCCCTCGAGGCCACGCACGATACGCTCCAGCTCGGCCAAGGCATCCTCGAACGACATGTCGGCGGGCAAGGCGGGGACGGACGATGACGGGGTGCCCGACATCAAGGAACTCCTGGAGACGGCTGATTGATGAACTCAGAAGGCGATGCCTGCCAGGGCGTGCCAGCCGCTCCGTGACGGAAAAGCCAGTGTAGTGTCAATTATGCAACAGAACCCCAACGTGGGTCGCCGCCGATTGGGCGAGCGCCGCGAGGTCATAGCCACCCTCCAGCAGCGACACCAGCCTGCCACCGCAACGCTGGCGCGCGAGTGCCAGCAGACCTGCGGTGAGACGGCCGAAATCCTCGGTCTCGACCTGCAATTGCGCCAGCGGGTCGGCGCGATGCGCGTCGAACCCGGCCGAGAGGATCAGCAGGTCGGGCGCCCAGGCGTCGAGCGCCGGAAGGATGCCGCGCTCCCAGGCGGCGAGGAATTCGGCGCCGCCGGTGCCCGGCGGCAGCGGCATGTTCAAGATGTTGTGCGCGACCCCGGTCTCGGAGGCCTCGCCGGTGCCGGGGTAGCACGGCGACTGGTGCGAGGAGGCGTAGAACAGGCTCGGCGTGTCCTGGAAGTCGTCCTGGGTGCCGTTGCCGTGATGGACGTCGAAATCCAGCACGGCGACCCGTGCCGCCCCCCAGCGCGCCTGCGCGTGACGGGCGGCGATGGCGGCGTTGGAGAACAGGCAGAAGCCCATGGCGCGCCGGCGCTCGGCGTGGTGGCCGGGCGGCCGGGGCGCCACGAACGCGTTGGCGACCTCGCCGCCCATCACCCGGTCGACCGCCCGCACCGCGCCGCCGGCGGCGCGCAACGCGGCCTCAAGGCTGCCGGGGCCCACGCACGTGTGGGAGGGCAGGCCGATCAGGTCGCCGTCGCCCGGGGCCCGCGCCCGGGTCGCGTGGCAGGACCCGGCCGGCTG
>CAXTVL010000049.1:0-12252 GCA_964247515.1 uncultured Acetobacteraceae bacterium
GACGTGGTGGGGTTCGGCGAGGCACGTGACGTGGCGCCCGCCGCCCAGGCGGCCGCGCTGCCGCTGGCGCTGGCGCGGGCGCGGGCGGTGTCGCAGCAACTGGCCGCGTCCGGCGTGCCGTCGCGAGACATCCGCGTCGACGCCGAAGCGTCCGGTGTCGGCGCCGCCGCGCGCATCATCCGTTAACCCGCAAGGTCCAGGCTTCGATCATGGCCGACGAGTTCCACCGCATCCGCCGCCTGCCGCCCTATGTGTTCGCCGAGGTCAACCAGGCGAAGGCGCTCTCGCGCGCCCGCGGCGCCGACATCATCGACCTCGGCATGGGCAACCCCGACAGCCCGACCCCGCCGCACATCGTCGCCAAGCTGATCGAGGCCGTACAGGACCCGCGCACCCACCGCTACTCGATGAGCAAGGGCATCCCCGGCCTGCGCCGCGCACTGGCCGGCTACTACGCCCGCCGCTTCGACGTGACACTCGACCCGGAGACCGAGGTGGTCGCGACGCTGGGCTCGAAGGAGGGATTGGCCAACCTGGCGGCGGCGATCACCACGCCCGGCGACACCATCCTGGTGCCGAACCCGTCCTATCCGATCCACCAGTTCGGCTTCATCATCGCCGGCGCCTCGGTGCGCAGCATCCCGGCCACGCCGGACGAGGACATGCTGCGCGCGCTGGATCAAGCGGTGCGCCATTCGGTGCCCAAGCCCACTGCGCTGATCGTCAATTTTCCCTCGAACCCCACGGCATACCTGGCGACGCTCGACTTCTACCGCGAGATCGTGGCGTTCGCGCGCCGGCACGACGTCTGGATCATGTCCGACCTCGCCTATGCCGAGCTGTATTTCGGCGCCGAGCCGCCGCCGTCGCTGCTGCAGGTGCCGGGTGCGCGCGACATCGCGGTCGAGTTCACCAGCCTGTCCAAGACCTACTCGATGCCCGGCTGGCGGATCGGCTTCGCCGCCGGCAACACGCGGCTGATCACCGCGCTGACCCGGATGAAGTCGTACCTGGACTACGGCGCGTTCACGCCGATCCAGGTCGCGGCGACGGCGGCGCTGAACGGGCCGCAGGACTGTGTCGCCGACATGCGCGCGCTGTATCGCGAGCGGCGCGACGTGCTGGTGCGCGGCCTGCGCGGCGCCGGCTGGGAGGTGCCGAGCCCGGAAGGCTCGATGTTCGCCTGGGCGCCGATCCCGCCGCGCTTCGCCCATCTCGGCAGCGTCGGTTTCAGCAAGCTGCTGCTGGAGCGCGCACGCGTCGCGGTGGCGCCCGGCATCGGCTTCGGCGAGCATGGCGACGGCCATGTCCGCATCGCCCTGGTCGAGAACACGCACCGGCTGCGCCAGGCGCTGCGCAGCATCAAGGTGTTCCTGACCACCGACGCGGCGCGGCCGGCGCTGGCCGAGGCCGCCTTGTGACCCGTCCGCTGTCGGTGGCGCTGGCCGGGCTGGGCACGGTCGGCGTGGGCGTGCTGGAGCTGCTGCGCGGCAACGCCGAGATCGTCGCCGCACGCGCCGGGCGTCCGGTCGCCATCACCGCGGTCTCGGCGCGCGACCGCGGCCGCGAGCGCGGCGTGGCGCTGTCCGGCTTGCGCTGGTTCGACGATCCGGTGGCGCTGGCGCAAGACCCCGGCGCCGACGTGGTGGTGGAGGCGATCGGCGGCAGCGAGGGTGTCGCGCGCGCCGTGGTCGAGGCGGCGCTGCGCGCCGGCCGGCCGGTGGTCACGGCCAACAAGGCGCTGATGGCGGTGCATGGCGCCGAACTCGCCGCATTGGCCGAGCGCGCCGGCGCGGCGCTGGCGTTCGAGGCGGCGGTGGCCGGCGGCATCCCGGTCATCAAGGCGCTGCGCGAGGGCCTGGCCGGCAACCGCATCCGCCGCGTCGCCGGCATCCTGAACGGCACCTGCAACTACATCCTGACCACCATGCAGGAGCACGGCCGCGAGTTCGCCGAGGTGCTGGCGGACGCGCAGCGGCTCGGCTACGCCGAGGCCGACCCGGCCACCGACATCGACGGCACCGACGCCGCGCACAAGCTGGCGATCCTGGCGGCGCTGGCGTTCGGCCGCCCGGTGGCGTTCGGCGACGTGCATGTCGAGGGCATCCGCCGGGTCGGCGCCATGGACATCGCCTTCGCCGCCGAGCTCGGCTACCGCATCAAGCTGCTCGGCATCGCCAGCGCCAGCGACGCGGGCATCGAGGCGCGGGTGCATCCGTGCATGGTGCCCCGTGGCTCGTCGCTGGCGCGAGTCGACGGCGTGTTCAACGCGGTGGTTGCCGAAGGCGATTTCGTTGGGCGGGTGATGCTGGAGGGGCGTGGCGCCGGCGCGGGCCCCACCGCCTCCGCCGTGGTGGCCGATTTGGTCGATATCGCCCGCGGCCGCTTCACCCCGGCTTGGGGCTCCGCCTCGGGGGCACTCACCGACGCGCCGGCGCTGCCGATGGCGCGGCATGTCGGCGCCTACTACCTGCGGCTGATGGTGGTCGACCGACCGGGAGTGATCGCCGACGTGACCGCCGCCCTGCGCGACGCCGGGGTGTCGCTGGAGAGCATGTTGCAGCGCGGCCGCAGCCCGGGCGAGGCGGTGCCGGTGGTGCTGGTCACGCACGAGACCGGCGAGGCGGCGATGCGCGCGGCGGTGGCGCGACTCGCGGCGCTGGACGCCGTGCTGGAGCCGCCGGCCCTGATCCGCATCGAACCGGCGTAGCGACGCGGAAGCGGGTCGGGATCGTCCTGGCTCGGCCGCTCAAGCCGACTGCGTGACCGCCGCCACACGCCGCGCTATCCTCGATCGTAGCAGAGGAACCGACGCCCATGAGCGCCACCGCCCCGGACGACATCACGACGCGCGTCGCTCTGCTTGGACAGGCCACCCGCGAAACCCGTGAAACGCTGGCGCGCATCGAACAAAGCTTCGAACGCCGCTTCGACAGGATGGACGCCCGCTTCGACCGGATGGACGGACGTATTGACGCCCTCGGCCGTGACGCGCGCACCGACTTCCGTCTGCTGATCACGCTTGGGGTCGGCGGCTTCGCCAGCCTGCTCGGCGCCATCGCGCACGGCTTTCGCTGGATCTGACGTCCGCGCCGCCACGATCGCGCAACAGTTGAACCAAGAGCCAGGTAGGAAACCGCCATGGACACGCCCGCCCAGCCCAACAGCGACCCCGCGCTGGACCTCAAGACCGACCGCAACCTGGCGCTGGAGCTGGTGCGCGTGACCGAATCGGCGGCGCTGTCGGCGAGCCGCTGGATGGGGCTGGGCGCCAAGAACGAGGCCGCCGGCGCCGCCGTCGAGGGGATGCGCAAGGCGTTCGACGCGGTGGCGATCGACGGCACGGTGGTGATCGGCGAGGGCGAGATGGACGAGGCGCCGATGCTCTACATCGGCGAGAAGGTGGGCTCGGGCGGCCCCAAGATGGACATCGCGGTGGACCCGCTGGAAGGCACCACCACCACGGCCAAGGGCGGTCCCAACGCGATCGCCGTGGTGGCGCTGGCCGAGAGCGGCAACTTCCTGCATGCGCCCGACATCTACATGCAGAAGATCGCGGTGGGCGGCGGCCTGCCGGCCGGCGTCGTCGACATCGACGACCCGGTGGAGCGCAACCTGCGCAGTGTCGCGCGGGCCAAGCACTGCTCGGTCTCCGACCTCGTGGTCTGCGTGCTCGACCGCGAGCGCCACGCCGAACTGGTCGCCAAGATCCGCGAGGCCGGGGCGCGCATCATGTTGCTCGACCAGGGCGACGTGGCGGCGGTGATCGCCACCGCGCAGCCGGAGAGCGGCATCGACATGTACATGGGCTCCGGCGGCGCCCCGGAGGGGGTGCTGGCGGCGGCGGCGCTGCGCTGCATCGGCGGCCAGATGCAAGGCCGCTTGCTCTACGAGGACGACACCCAGCGGCAGCGGGCGCGCGAGATGGGCGTCACGGATCCGAACCGGGTCTACGCGGTGAGCGACATGGCGCGCGGCCACGTCATGTTCGCCGCCACCGGCGTCACCTCCGGGCCGATGCTGCGCGGCGTGCGCCGGTTCGGCAACGGCGCCATCACGCACTCGCTGGTGATGCGCAGCAAGTCGGGCACGGTGCGCACCATCGAGGCGCAGCACAACTTCGCCACCAAGACCTGGGCGCAGGTTTGATCGAGGCTGCTGCCGCTCTCGGCATAGACAGTAGCCTGAGTGGCCGTCGCTGGGTGTGGCGCGCCGCCGAGGATCGCATCGGGTTGGGCATCGCGCAGCGCCACGGCCTGCCAGAAATCCTCGGCCGCCTGCTCGCCGTGCGCGGCGTGGACGCCGACGCCGCGGCCGACTTCCTGGCGCCCACGCTGCGCGCCATGCTGCCCGACCCGTCGGTGCTGGCCGACATGGCGCAGGCCGCCGACCGCCTGGCGGCGGCGGTGCGCGCGGCCGAAACGGTCGCGGTGTTCGGAGACTACGACGTCGACGGCGCCTGCAGCGGCGCGTTGCTTGCCGGCGCCCTGCGCGGGCTGGGCTGCACGGTGCTGTCCTACGTGCCCGACCGGCTCGCCGAGGGCTATGGCCCGAACGCGCCGGCGCTGCGCGCGCTGGCCGCAGGTGGTGCCACCCTGCTGGTCTGCGTCGATTGCGGCACCGCGGCGGGCGACGTGCTGGCGGAGCTGCGCGGCCAGGCCGACATCGTGGTGCTCGACCACCACAAGAGCGACCAGCCGCCTTGGGGCATCGTCGCCACGGTGAACCCAAACCGGCACGATTGCCGCTCCGGCCTCGGCCATCTGTGCGCCGCGGCGATCGTGTTCCTCACCTTGGTCGCGACGGTGCGGGCACTGCGCCAGGCCGGCTGGTTTGCCAACCGCGCCGAGCCGGACCTGCTCGGGATGCTCGACCTGGTGGCGCTGGCGACGGTGTGCGACGTGATGCCGCTGGTCGGCCTGAACCGGGCGTTCGTGACCCAGGGCCTGCGGGTCATGGCGCGGCGCGCGCGGCCGGGAATCGCGGCGCTGCTGGAGGTGGCGCAGGTGCGCGGCGTGCCGAGCGCCATGTCGCTCGGCTTCGCGCTGGGGCCGCGCATCAACGCCGCCGGGCGCATCGCCGAGGCCGACATGGGCTTGCGGCTGCTGCTGGCCGCCGACCCGCACGAGGCGCTGGCGCTGGCGCGCTCGCTGGACGGCATCAACCGGCAGCGCCAGGACGTCGAGGCCGGGATGCTCGACGCGGCGCTGGCGGCGGGCGAGGCCCAGGTCGCGGCCGGCCACGCGGCGCTGGTGGTGATCGGGCCGGACTGGCATCCGGGCGTGGTCGGCATCGTCGCGAGCCGGCTGCGCGAGCGGTTCAACCGCCCGGCCTGCGTCGCGGCGGTGGCGGACGATGTCGCGCGTGGGTCCGGCCGTTCGGTGCCGGGGCTCGACCTCGGCCAAGCCGTGCTGGCGGCGCGTCAGGCCGGGTTGCTGACCGCGGGCGGCGGGCACGCGATGGCGGCCGGGTTCACCTTGCCGGCAAGCGGAGTGCCGGCGTTCCAGGCGTTCCTCGACGAGCGGCTGCGGGCGGCCACGGCGTTGCCGCGCGCCGCCGACCTCGCGGTCGAGGGCACGCTGGCGGTGCCAGGCTGCACGTCGGAAGTCGCGGCACACCTGGCCCGGCTGGCCCCGTTCGGGCCGGGCAACGAGGAGCCGATGCTGATCGTGCCGCGCGCCCGGGTGGCCAAGGCCGACCGGGTGGGCAAGGACGGCAGCACGGTGCGCGCGTTCGTGCAGGGCGAGGGCGGCGGCCGGCTCAAGGCGGTGATGTTCCGCGCCGGCGAGGGACAAGCCGCCGAGGCGCTGCTGTCGCGCGACGGGGCGGCGCTGCACCTGGCCGGGCATTTGCGCACCGAGGAGTGGAACGAGACCGTCAGCACCGGGTTCATCGTGACCGACGTGGCGCGGGCTTAGTCGCAGCCACTAGCATCGCGGCCGACCCGGCGTTATCTAAGCGCCGTCGCCGGCCCTGCGTCCCGTTCGTCTAGAGGCCCAGGACACCGCCCTTTCACGGCGGTAACACGAGTTCGAATCTCGTACGGGATGCCAAGGCGGCCAATCGATAGGCAGGAGTGCGTGACGTGGCTGGCTACAAGGATCCCAAGTTCAGCGACCGGCTGAGCGCCGCCGCGACCGCGAGGCAGGCGGCGCTCGCCAAGTTCCGCGCGGCGCCGAAGCCCGACGACCCGGCAGTGCTGGCGCGCGTCGCGGCACAGCTCGAGATCGTCAAGGCGCGCGAGGAACGGGCGGCGGTGCGCCAGGCCGCGCGCGAGGCGGAAGCGGCCCGCCTCGCCGCCGAACAGGCGCGGTTGGCCGAGGAGGAAGCCGCCCGGGTGCGCGAACAACAAGCCCTGGAAGCCGAACTGGCGGCCAAGGCGCTCGCCCTGAAGGCGCGCCAGAAAGAGGAACGGGACGCCCGTTACGCGGCGCGCAAAGCAAGGCGGTAAAATCCGGCGTAGCAGATATTGTCACCGTTGTTTAACCGGTTGACGGTTTCATTGAGTCGTTGATGGAAGCAGGTTCCCGCGGTTGTTTCCAACCTCGGAGGACTTGATGGGTTCGTTCAGGAAATTGCTGCTGGCGTGCGCTTACGCCTTGCCGCTCGCCGGTGTCGCGGCGCTCCCCGCTCATGCGGGAGACGGCCCGCGCTTCCAGCACGTCCTGCTCGTCAGCGTCGACGGAATGCATGCCGTCGACTTGGCGCGTTACCTGCAAAGGCCCGGGGCCTCGACGTTGAAGCGGCTGAGCCGGCACGGGACGCAGTTCCCCAACGCCTACACCACGGCGCCGTCCGACAGCTTCCCCGGCATGGTCGCCCAAGTCACCGGCGCTTCGCCCAAGACCGCCGGCGTGTTCTACGACGACAGCTATGACCGCACCTTCTTCGCCCCCGGCAGCGGCTGCGCCGGCGACGCGGGCGCCGAGACCACCTACGCCGAGAACATCGACTACACGCTGGACCGGATCGACGGCGGCGGGCAGCTTGGCCAGCCGCTGACCCAGATCAACCCGGCCAACTTGCCGCTGCACCTGGTCGACGGTGCCTGCCTGCCGGTCATCCCGCACGAGTTCATCCGCGCCAACACGGTGTTCGAGATCGCCAAGGAGGCCGGCCTGCGCACCGCCTGGGCGGACAAGCATCCCGCCTACGAGATCCTGAACGGACCGTCCGGCCATGGCATCGACGACCTGTACACGCCGGAGATCAACTCGATCGTGCCCGGCCAGAGCGATGGCAAGACCGGCGATTACACCACCGGCTTCGCTTCGGTACGGCAATACGACGACACCCACGTGCAGGCGGTGCTCAACGAGATCAACGGTCTGAACAGCCTCGGCACCGCGCCGGCGCCGGTGCCGGCGATCTTCGGCTGCAACTTCCAGGCGGTGAGCGTGGGCCAGAAGCTCGCGAAATCCGGCACGTTCGACCCGCCCGGCCTGGTCGGCGGCTACACCGATTCCAACGCGACCCCTGGCAACGCGCTGGCGCAGCAGCTCGACTACGTCGACCAATCGCTCGGCCGGATGGTGGCCGCCCTCGACCAGCAACATCTCACCCGCAGCACGCTCGTCATCGTCAGCGCCAAGCACGGCCAGTCGCCGATCGACGTCAGCACGCGCGTGGCGGTCGACGACGCCCCCTATGCCAAGACGCCGGGCTACGGCTTTCACATCGCCGACGACGAGGCCCTGCTGTGGCTCAAGCCGCAGACCCGCACCCCCGCGGTGTACGCGCAGGCGCGCTCCTACCTGAAGGCGAACGCCGACACGCTGCACATCGCGCAGCTCCTGGGCCAGGCATCGCTGAAGAACCTGTACCAGGACCCGCGCACCGACAGCCGCACGCCGGACTTCGTGGCGGTGAGCCAGCATGGCGTGATCTACACCGGCGGCAGCAAGCTCTCCGAGCACGGCGGCTTCTCGACCGACGACCGCAACGTGGCGTTGCTGGTGAGCGCTCCCAGCCTGCCGGGCACGGTCGACGAGAACCCGGTCGAGACCAAGCAGATCGCGCCGACCATCCTGACCGCGCTCGGCCTCGACCCGGCCAAGCTGGTCGGCGTGCAGCGGGAGGGCACCCAGGCGCTGCCGACGCCATGACCCTCTGACGCGTCACGGCCACACCGGCGGGGCCTCGGCCCCGCCGATCGCGTGTTGCGCTCGCAAAACCAACCCGACGAACTTGCGTTCAGCATCTTCATACGACTGAAATGCATTTCATTTTCGATCGGAGTCGGGATGTTGCGACGCGAGATCACGCCATGAGCGAAACGGTCCTGATCACCGGCGGCGCCGGTTTCATCGGCCGCCACGTCACCGCGACACTGCTGGCGCGCGGGCATCGCGTGGTGGTGCTGGACAGCCTGCTGGACCAGGTGCACGGACCGGCGGCGGCGTTCGAGCGGCCGTCGCGCGACGTCGAGTTCATCGCCGGCGACGTGCGTGACATGGCGGCCGTCAAACGGGCGCTGGCCGGTGCCCACTCGGTCGTCCACCTCGCCGCCGAGGTCGGTGTCGGCCAGAGCATGTATGCGATCGACCGCTACGTCTCGGTCAACGACCACGGCACCGCGATCCTGTTCCAGGCACTCATCGAACGCCCGGTGCGCCGCGTCGTCACCGCCTCGTCGATGAGCCTGTACGGCGAGGGCCTGTACCGCGACAGCGCCGGAGCGCTGTTCCCCGCCGTGGTGCGTCCGTCCCGCCGGCACAAGCGAACCGGCTGGGATCCGGTCGATGCCGCCGGCGAGCGGCTGCTGCCGGTGCCGACGCCCGAGGGCAAGCAGCCGTCGCTGATGTCGGTCTACGCGCTCACCAAGTTCGTTCAGGAGCGCCTGACGCTGACGCTCGCGCCCGCCTACGGCATGGAGGGCGTGGCGCTGCGGCTGTTCAACGCCTACGGCCCGGGCCAGGCGCTGTCCAACCCGTACACCGGCGTGCTGGCGATCTTCGCCTCGCGCCTGGCCAACGGGCAGCCGCCAATGGTGTTCGAGGACGGCGAGCAGCGGCGCGACTTCGTGCATGTCAGCGACGTGGCCGAGGCGTTCGCCCTGGCGCTGGAGCACCCGGCCGCCGCCGGCGGCACCTTCAACATCGCCAGCGGCCAGGACGTCAGCATCAACCAGGTGGCGGCGCGGATCGCCGCGGCAATGGGTCGCCCCGACTTGTCGCCGCTGCTGTCGGGCAAGGCGCGGCTGGGCGACATCAGGCATTGCTTCGCCGACATCTCGCTCGCCCGCAGCGTCCTCGGCTACGCGCCGCGCCGCGATTTCGACAACAGTCTGGACGAAGTGGTCGCCTGGGTGGAGCGCCAGCAGGCGGTGGACCGGGTGGCCGAAGCCAGTCGCGAGCTCGAGGCGCGGGGTCTGGTGGCGTGACGGGGCGGCGACCGATCCTCGTCACCGGCGGCGCCGGTTTCATCGGCAGCAACTTGGTCGACCGGCTGTGCGGCGAGGGCCACGATGTCTTGCTGTTCGATGCGCTGCTCCGGCCGGGAGTGGCCGAGAACCTCGATTGGTTGCAGCGCCGCCACCCGCGCCGGTTGTCCGCCACGATCTCCGACATGCGCGACCGCGCGGCGGTCGAGGCGGCGTGCGCCGATGCCAGCGCCGTTTTCCACCTGGCCGGGCAGGTGGCCGTCACCACCAGCCTCGCGTCGCCCGAAGTGGATTTCGACATCAACCTGCGCGGCACGCTCGGCTTGCTGGAGGCGCTGCGCCGCCGGCCCGCGCCGCCACCGTTGGTGTTCGCCAGCACCAACAAGGTCTACGGCAATTTACAGGATCTGGCGCTGGTCGAGCACGATGATTGTTACGTGCCGGCCGAGGCCAGACAGCGCCGATACGGCATCGACGAGCTGCAGCCGCTGGATTTCCACACCCCGTACGGCTGCTCCAAGGGTGCCGCCGACCAGTATGTGCTGGACTATGCGCGCAGTTTCGGCGTGCCGGCGGCGGTGCTGCGCATGAGCTGCATCTATGGCAGGCGGCAGCGCGGCACCGAGGACCAGGGCTGGCTCGCGCATTTCGCGCTGTGCGCCCGCGCCGGCCTGCCGGTCACGATCTACGGGGACGGCAAGCAGGTGCGTGACGTGCTGTGGATCGACGACGCGGTGGACGCCTACGTCGCCGCTTGGCAGCGCATCGGCATCGTGCAGGGCACCGCGTTCAACCTCGGCGGCGGCCCTGCCAATATGGTGAGCCTGCTGCAAGTGACGCGCGAGCTGCGCGCCATCACCGGCCAGGCGCTCGATCTGCGCTTCGAGGATTGGCGGCCGGGCGACCAGCGCGATTTGGTGGGCGCTGCCAGGCGCGCCGCCCGGCGCGCGGCCGGCGCGCGCCGCTTGGTTGGCGCGACGGCCTGGCGCGGCTGGTCGACTGGTTCGCGGGCGCGGACGTGGTGGCCGTCCCGTGAGGGTGGCGCTGGTCAACCCGGCCTGGGACTTCGCGAACAGCATCTATTTCGGCTGCCGCGAGCCGCATTTGCCGCTGGAACTGGGCTACGCGCGCGCGCTGCTGCAACGCTCCGGCCACGATGTCCTGCTGGCCGATGCGCACATCACCGGCGTGTCGAACCAGGTGGTTGCCGACCAGGTGGCGGCGTTCGCACCCGAGATGACGGTGCTGACCACCGCCCCCAGCTACCTGTTCTGGCGCTGCGCGCCACCCGAGTTGCGGGTGCCACGGGCGCTGGTCGCGGCCCTGGCCGGTCGTGGCGGCCGGCTGGTCGCCGTCGGCCCGCACGGCTCCGCCACCCCGGTGGCGACGCTGCGCAAGCTCGGCGTCGATGCCGTGGTGCGCGGCGAATGCGAGGAGGTGGTCGCGGCCCTCGCCCTCGGTGGTCGCGACGTCCCTGGCACGGCGGTGCTGCGGGGCGGGGAGGTGGCGGTGCATGGCGCGCCCCAGGCCGCCCGTTTCACCGACCTGCCGGCGTTGCGGTGGCCCGATGCCTGGGTCCGGCGCCATGCCCACCACCACCATCGCTTCGACCGCGCCCCGGTCGGGCCTGGGGCCGAGGTCGAGGCGTCGCGCGGTTGCCCGTACGCGTGTTCGTTCTGCGCCAAGATCGACTTCCGCGACCGCTACCGGCGGCGCGACCTGGCGCCGCTGCTGGCCGAGATCGACGGGCTCGCGGCGCAAGGCGTGCGCTACCTGTACTTCATCGACGAGATCTTCCTGCCGCAGCGCGCGTTGCTGGAGGCGCTGGAGGGACGCGGGTTGCAGTTCGGCGTGCAGACCCGGATCGACCTGTGGAAGCCGGACATGCTGGCGTTGCTGGGCCGCGCCGGCTGCGTCTCGATCGAGGCCGGGGTCGAGAGCCTGACTGTGGCCGGCCGCGCCGAGCTGGCGAAGGACTGCCGCATGAGCACCGACGAATTGACCGAGCGGCTGTTGCTGGCGCGCCGCCATGTACCGTTCGTGCAGGCCAACCTGATCGCCTCGCTCGGTGACGACGCGGCGGCGATCGCGCGCTGGCGGGAGCGGCTGCAGGCCCAGGGCGTCTGGGCCAACGACCCGGTGCCGCTCTACCCATACCCGAGCTCCCCGGACTACCGCAGGCTGTGGGGCGCCCCCGACGAGCGGGCTTGGGAGCGCGCGCACGCGCACTATCTCGGCCAATTCGACCGCCTCAGCGACATCCAGGAGGACGCGCCGCTGCCGCTGCCGGCGCTGGAGGCGGATTGTCTCGCCGCGTGACCGAGCTGGCCGGCCAGCGCGTGTTCCTGTCCAGCGACGCGGTCGGTGGCGTCTGGACCTACAGCCGCGACTTGGCGCAGGGCCTGGCGCAGCGCGGTGCCCAGGTGACGCTGGCGCTGCTGGGACCGGTCGCGGACGGCCTGGGATCGCCGCCCGGCGTCACCGTGCGGCGCACCGGCCTGCCGCTGGACTGGACCGCCGCCGATCCGGCGACACTGACCGACGCCGGCGTGCGTCTCGCGGCGCTGGCTCGCGCGGCGGCCCCCCACATCGTCCACCTGCACGCCCCGGCGCTGCTGGCAGCGGGCGACTGGCCGCGCCCGGCGGCCGTGGTGGCGCATTCCTGTGTCGCGACTTGGTGGCGTGCCGTGCGCGGCGGGGATTTGCCGCACGACTTGGCTTGGCGCCATGCCATGACGTCCGCCGGGCTGCGCCGCGCCGACCTCGTGCTGGCGCCGAGCCACGCCTTCGCCGCCGAGCTTCGCCGCGTGCACGGGGCCGACTTGCCGGTGCGGGTCGTCCATAACGGGTCCGATCCGGGTGCCTGCGCC
>CAXTVL010000050.1:0-12071 GCA_964247515.1 uncultured Acetobacteraceae bacterium
GAGGGCCGCCAGTTGGGCGAGCGCGAGCGCCGGCGCGTCACCGCCGAGCACTGGTTCAAGCCCGCCGCCGCCATGCGCGCCCTGTTCGCCGACCTGCCGGAAGCCTGCGACAACACGCTGGCGATCGCCCGGCGCTGCGCCGTGATGGCCGAGGTGCGCCGGCCGCTGCTGCCAATGTGCCCCAAGGTGCGGCCGGGCAGCAGCGAGGAGGAGACGCTGGGCGCCATGGCGCGCGAGGGCCTCGCCGCCCGCATGGACGCCCGTGGCGCCGACCCTGCCGCGCGGGCCACCTACGCCGAGCGGCTGGAGTTCGAGCTGTCGGTGATCGCCCGCATGGGCTTCCCCGGCTATTTCCTGATCGTCGCCGACTTCATCCAGTGGGCCAAGCGGCAGGGCATCCCGGTGGGGCCGGGACGCGGCTCGGGGGCCGGATCGGTCGCCGCCTGGGCGCTCACCATCACCGACATCGACCCGCTGCCCTGGGGGCTGCTGTTCGAGCGCTTCCTCAACCCGGAGCGGGTGTCGATGCCCGACTTCGACATCGATTTCTGCCAGGACCGGCGCGACGAGGTGATCGCCTACGTGCGCGGCGAGTATGGCTCCGACCGCGTGGCGCAGATCATCACCTTCGGCAAGCTGCAGGCGCGCGCCGCGGTGCGCGACGTGGGCCGCGTGCTGGGCCTGCCGTTCGGCCAGGTCAACAAGGTGGCCGAGCTGATCCCCAACAACCCGGCCAAGCCGGTGACGCTGCAACAGGCGATCGACGGCGAGCCGAAACTCCAGCAGATGCGCGACGACGACGAGGGCGCGCGGCGGCTGATGGAGATCGCGCTGCAACTGGAGGGCCTGTACCGCCACGCCAGCACCCACGCCGCCGGCGTGGTGATCGGCGACCGCGCGCTGATCGACCTGGTGCCGGTCTACCGCGATCCAAAGTCGCCGGCGCTGGTGACGCAATACTCGATGAAGTACGTGGAGCAGGCGGGGCTGGTGAAGTTCGACTTCCTGGGCCTCACCACGCTCACCATCCTGCAACGAGCGGTGCGCTTCCTGGCGCGCGAGGGCATCGTCGTCGACCTCGACACGCTGCCGCTCGACGACGGGGCGACTTACGCCATGCTGCAACGCGGCGACGCCGGGGGCGTGTTCCAGTTCGAGAGTCCGGGGATGCGCGACGTGTTGCGGCAGATGCGCCCGGACCAGTTCTCCGACCTGATCGCCGCCGTGGCGCTGTACCGCCCCGGTCCCATGGCCAACATCCCGGACTATTGCCGGCGCAAGCACGGCGAGAAGTGGGAGGCGCCGCACCCCGAGCTGCACGACATCCTGAGCGAGACCTACGGCATCATGGTCTACCAGGAACAGGTGATGCAGATCGCGCAGCGCATGGCCGGCTACAGCCTGGGCGGCGCCGACCTGCTGCGCCGCGCCATGGGCAAGAAGATCCGCGCCGAGATGGATGCGCAACGCAAGACCTTCACCGAGGGCGCCGAGGCGCGCGGCATCGCCCCCGCCAAGGCGGCCGAGGTGTTCGACCTGATGGCGCGCTTCGCCGATTACGGCTTCAACAAGTCGCACGCCGCCGCCTACGCGCTGGTCGCCTACCAGACCGCCTGGATGAAGGCCAACCACCCGGAGGCGTTCCTCGCCGCCTGCATGAGCCTCGCCGCCGGCAACACCGACCGGCTGGCGGCGCTGCGCCAGGACGCCGCGCGCATGGGCATCGCGGTGCTGCCGCCCGACGTCAACGCGTCCGACGCCGATTTCGCGCTGGAGCGGCCCAGGGAGGTTGGGAGCGAGAAGCTGGCGATCCGCTACGCCCTGGCGGCGGTCAAGCGCGTTGGCCGCTCGGCCATGGACGCGCTGGTGGCGGCGCGCGGGCACCCGTTCGCCTCGCTCGCCGACCTCGCGGCGCGGGTCGATCCGCGGCAGCTCAATCGCATGGCGTTGGAGAACCTGGCCCGCGCCGGCGCGCTCGACTGCCTGGAGCCGAACCGTGCCCGCGCCTTCGCCGCCGCCGACACGGTGCTGCGGCGGGCACAGGCGATGGCCGAGGAGAAGAGCAGCGGGCAGGTGGCGCTGTTCGGGGCCAGCCCCGAGCTGCAGGCGTTGCACCTGCCGCAGGTCGCCGACTGGCCGCCGCTGGAGCGGCTGGCGGCGGAGGCCGAGGCGATCGGCTTCCACCTGACCGCGCACCCCCTGGACTCGTACGCGCCGGTGCTGCGCCGGCTGGGCGTGGTGTCGAGCGCCGACATCGAGGCGCGCGCGCAGGCTGGGGTTGGCCGGGTGAAGCTCGCCGGGGTGGTGGTGGCGAGCAAGGAGCGCACCACGCGCACCGGCAGCCGCATGGCCTGGGTGCGGCTGTCGGACGCCGCCGGCAGCTACGAGGTGACGCTGTTCAGCGAGGTGTTGGGCGCGGCGCGCGAGCTGATGCAGGAAGGCGCCGCGCTGCTGATCAGCGCCGATCTCAAGACCGAGGGCGAGGCGCTGCGCATCACCGCGAGCGAGGTCGGCCGGCTCGATGCCGCTGCGGCGCAGGTTGGCTCCGGGCTGCGCATCTGGCTGCAACAGGCGGCGGCGGTGCCGCACATCCGCAGCCTGCTGGACCGCGAGGGTAGCGGCCGTGGCCGCGTGGTGTTGCTGCCGCGACTGTCGGACCGGCAGGAATTGGAAGTCTCGCTGCCCGGCGGCTTCAACGTGACGCCGAGATTGGCGCAGGCGATGCGGCTGATTCCCGGTGTCGAGCGGATCGAGGCCGACTGACCCCGCGGCGGGCGAGCCCGGTGCCTGACCTGAGCTACCTGCCGCAGCCGCCGTTTCGGCGGCTCAGGCGGCGCCGGACGTTACTTGCCGTGGCCACCGCCGCCGTGGCCGCCGCCATGCCCTCCGCCGCCATGTCCTCCGCCATGGCCGCCGAAGCCTCCGCGACGGCCGAAGCCGCCGCGGCGACCGCCGCGGAAGCCGCCGAAATGCGCGTGGCCGGCGATCGATGGGATGTGGTCGCCACGCGCGCCGCGCCAGTGATGGTCGAAGCGCGCGCCGTCGAGCAGGCGGTCATCGTGGTAGGGTCCGATCCCGAAACCCGGTCCCCATCCGCTGTAGTCGGTGCCGTACACGCCGTAATCGCCGGTGCCGTAACCGTCGTCGTAAGAGCCGCCAGTGCCGACGCACCCGGCCAGCAGGGTCGCGGTCAGGGCAAGGGCGAGGGCGCAGCGGCGGGGCGGTCGCGGCAGCGACCTCACTTGACCACTCCGCCGGGGGCGCCAGGGCCGCCTGCTTGTTCCTGCCATTCCATGACGCCGAACACCGCTCCCACCGGATCGGCGATCACCGCGATGCGACCGCCATGGCGGTCGGTGCGCGGCGAGACCAGCACCGTGCCGCCGAGCGCGCGGGCCTTCGTCGCCGCCGCATCGGCATCCTCGACCCTGACATAGTTCAGCCATTGCGGCGGCACGCCGGGCCGGTTCGACGGCAGCGGATTGACGCTGGCCCGCGCGTAGCGGCCGTCGGCCAGGATGAGGTGCTGGCCCTTCGGATCGTCGGGCAGGTTGAACACGTCGTAGTCGAACAGGTTCTGGTAGAACGCCGCCCCGGTGTCGGGGTCGCTGGTGTGCAGCGAGCTCCAGATCCAGGTGCCGATCTTGGCCAGCGTGTCGGGTGGGTCGCCGCTGCTCGACGCGAGGATGGCGAACACCGCCCCTTGCGGGTCCCGCAGGATCGCCTCGCGGCCGAAATTGCCGATGCTGTGCGGCGGGTAGAGCAGCGTGGCGCCGTACTTCACCGCCGCTGGCACCGTGGCGTCGGTGTCGCTCACCGCCACGAAGCTCAGCCAGGTGGAGCTCGGCCGTCCGGGCGACGGCCGGCGCTGCGCCAGCTCGGCGATCGGGGCGCCGCCCTGCAGCACCTGGGCGAACTGGCCGCGCCCGGCCTGCGCGTCGCGGAAGGTCCAGCCGAACAGGCCGCCATAGAACCGCTCGGCCGCCGCGATGTCGGGCGTGATGAGTTCGGCGAACACCATCTTGCCGACATGGCGCTCCTGGCTCGGCGGCTGCACCAACGCCGGGAACGGCGATGCCGGGGACTGCGCCATGGCGGTCCCCGCGAGGCCGCACAGGGCTGCCGCCGCAGCCCAGACCAGTCGGTCGGATGCCAGAGGCTTCGTCACCATGGCGGCGTCTCCGTTGCGTGCCGAAAGCCTTAACGCATCCACAGCCAGTGCGGCAACGGCCCGCGCGCCAGCAGCCACCAGCCCACCGCGGCCACGACGGCGGTGACGACGACCGCCTCCATGCGCGACCCGGTGCGGTAGATCGGCACGCGCCAGCTCATCGGCAGCGGCCAGGCCAACGGCAGCCCTTGCGGCGTCAGCAGGTCCGCCGCCAGGTGCGAGGCGTAGCCGATCGCCAGCGCCGAGACCGCGACGGGGTGGTAGCCCGCCTGCGGCAATGCCACCAGGGCCAGCACCGCTGCTGCCGAATGGGTGGCGCCACGGTGGCCGAACGCCGCTCCCAGCGCGGTCGAGAGCGGGCGCGAGCGGCGGCCGATCCAGGATTTCGGGTGGTCCATGTCCGGCAGCAGCGACCCAGTCGCGACGAGTGCCAGGTAGGCCGGGTCGAGCGGCGGCAGGTGCCACGAGGTCGCCGCGACCGCCCAGGCCGCGAGACCGACCACGACATGCGACCTGGCCAGCATCCGCGCGACACTCCTTCGGGCTTTTACGGGCCGGCTGTTACGGGCCTGACTTGAACTGCGCATTGCGCCGGGCGTTGCAAGACAATGAACCTGAACGAAAAGGCGTTGGAAATCCACCGCCGGCTGTGTCGCCTGTATGGCTGCCCGATCGCCTACTTCCACGCGCTCGACCCGGTGAGCGAACTGATCAGCTCGCTGCTCTCGCACCGCACCCGCAATGCCGAGAGCGGGGCGGCGTTCAAGGCGCTACGGCGGCGCTTTCCGGATTGGGCGGACGTTGCCACGGCACCGGTGGCCGAGGTCGAGGCGGCGGTCGCCGGCGTCACCTGGCCGGAACAGAAGGCGCCGCGCCTGCAATCCGTGTTGCGCGCCATCCTGGCCGAGCGCGGCGCGCTGTCGCTCGACTTCCTGGCCGACTTGCCGGTCGAGCAGGCGCGCGCCTGGCTCGAGCGCCTGCCGGGCGTCGGTCCCAAGACCAGCGCCGCGGTGCTGAGCTTCAGCGTGCTCCGTCGCCCGGCGCTCCCGGTCGACAGCCACCATCACCGGGTCGCGGCGCGCACCGGGTTGATCCCGGGCGGGCTGCCGGTCGGCCCTTCGCACCGGGTCCTGGCCGCGCAGTTACCGCCCGACTGGGATGCGCAGCAAATCTACGACAACCATGAGGTGCTGATGCTGCACGGGCAGCGCTGCTGCTTCTTCCGCGGCCCAGCCTGCGCGCGCTGCCCGTTGCTGGAGCTGTGCCCGACCGGGCAGGGGCGGCGCGGCGGCGTGCCAGGCGACGCGGAGGCGGCCCAGCTCCCGACCTGAAATGCCCACCCGGATGGCGTCACGACATAAAGTCGGCGATCGCCCGAAGCCGGTCATCAGCCGACGCATCCCGCCGCCAAGGCGGGTTTCCGCCAGGCTGCCGGACGCCGCTGCGATCCGCCAGACGGACCGACCCTCAATCGGGCCCGAAGTTGGTGGAGCGCGACAGCGCATCCCAGGCCGCGAGTTCGACCCTCATTGCCTCGAGCTTCTGTTCGACCAATCCCAGCGCGTCGTCTCCCAGGAACAGCCGCGTCGGTGGGTTCTCTGACGCTACCAACGTCAGCAGCGCCTGCGCCGCCTTTGCCGGGTCGCCCGGCTGGTTGCCGCTCTTGGCCTGCCTGGCGGCGCGAAGTGGATCCATCACCGCGTCGTAGTCGGCGATGCTGCGGGGCGTGCGGTCCATCGACCGTCCGGCCCAATCGGTGCGGAACTGGCCGGGTGCCAGCGCCGTCACCCGGATCCCGAAACCTGCCACCTCCTTGCCGAGCGCTTCCGAGATACCTTCCAGCGCAAACTTGCTGCCGCAGTAGAAGGCGATCCCCGGCATGGTGATGAAGCCGCCCATCGAGGTGACGTTGACGACATGGCCGCGACGCCGCTCGCGCATCCCCGGCAACACCGCCTTCGTCATCGCGACCGGGCCGAACACGTTGACCGCGAACTGGCGCTGCAGGTCGTCCATTGACGATTCCTCCAGCACGCCCTCATGGCCGTAGCCGGCATTGTTCACCAGCACGTCGATGGCGCCCGCCCGCCGTTCGGCATCCGCCACGCGGGCCGGGATCGCGCCGAAATCGGTGACGTCGAGCACCAGCTTGTGAGCGCGCCCGGGTGCCAGCGCCACGAAAGCCTCGGCGTCAGCGGGCTGTCGCACCGTGCCGATCACGCGATGCCCGGCCTGCAACGCGGCCTCGGCGAACGCCCAACCCAAGCCCGAGCTGACGCCGGTGATGAGGAAAGTCTTGCAACCGGTGGCCGTCATGGGCTCACTCCGAACTGACATGAAAACTATATCATGATATAGATACCAGCATGGCAAAGAGCAAGACCGAACCGTCTCCCCCCGGCGGCAGGGGCGAGCCGCTGCGCCTGCGGGTGATCGACGCTGCCGAACGGCTGCTCCGCGATGGCAAGGCCGAGTTCTCGATGCGCGACCTCGCCGCCGAGGCCGGCGTCAGCTTCGCGACCCCGTTCAACCAGTTCGGGAGCAAGGCGGCGATCATGCAGGCCCTCTCCACACGGCGGATCGACACCATGGAGGCCCGCTTCGCCATGGCGCCGCCGCCCAGCGACACGATGGATCGCGTGCTGCTGGCCATCGACGCGGCGGCCGCCGTGATGCTGGAGGAGCCCGACGTCAACCGCGCGGTCATGGGATGGCTTGGCAGCCCGAGTCCGTCGCCTGGGCAAGTCTGGGCGCGCTCGATGGCGCTCTGGACGCTAGCGTTGGGCGCGGGAGAAGGGTTGGCCGTGGCGCGGCGGGACCAGGCGCTTCGCTGCCTGCCGAGGCAGCTCGCGTTCGGCTTCCGTGGCGTGCTGTCGTTCTGGACCGCGGGCGAACTGCGCGACGAGGCCCTCGCCCCGGAAGCGCGACAGGTCGCGAGCAGCTTGTTGTTCGGCTTCACCCGACAGCCGCGCTAGATCATTGCATTTCTCTGGCCGGTCGTGCGCCAGGTAGTGCTAATCGCTATCGCACTCGAAGTTCCCGGACTGATTGAGGCCGCTACTCGACGCGGCGGGCAGCTTGAATTCCGCTCCCATCGCGCACGCCACGCGCAACTTGCATTGCCGCTGCTTCTCCGCCATATCCGGCGCGCTGCCGGGGCGGTCCCGGGAGTAATTCACACGCGGGGCGCCTTTCCGACCCAATCCTGGTGACAGGCTGGTCAGGACCCGGTGCCGCAAGGCCAGGCCCCGCGGAGGTTCAACCGGATAGCGGAAAGGACACGCCGATGGCGATGCCCGACTTCACGATGCGCCAGCTCCTCGAGGCCGGCGTGCATTTCGGCCACCACACGCGGCGCTGGAACCCGCGCATGGAGCCGTACCTGTTCGGCGTGCGCAACCAGGTCCACATCATCGACCTGCAGCAGACCGTGCCATTGCTCGATCGCGCGTTGCGCGCGGTGCGCGACGTGACTGCGGCCGGCGGCCGGGTGCTGTTCGTGGGCACCAAGCGCGCCGCCGCCGAGTATGTGGCCGACGCCGCCAACCGCTCCGGCCAGTACTACGTCAACCACCGCTGGCTGGGTGGCATGTTGACCAACTGGAAGACCATCACCGGCAGCATCAAGCGCCTGCGCAAGATCGACGACATGCTGGGCGGCGACACCCAGGGCCTGACCAAGAAGGAGGTGCTCGACATCACCCGCGACCGCGAGAAGCTGGAGCGGGCGCTGGGCGGCATCAAGGAGATGGGCGGCCTGCCGGACATCCTGTTCATCATCGACACCAACAAGGAGAAGCTGGCGGTCGAGGAAGCGACCAAGCTCGGCATCCCGGTGGTGGCGATCCTGGACAGCAACTCCGACCCCACCGGCGTCACCTTCCCGATCCCCGGCAACGACGACGCGATCCGCGCCATCACGCTGTATTGCGACCTGGTGGCGGGCGCGGTGCTCGACGGCATCAGCGCCGAGATGATCGCCAGCGGCCGTGACCTGGGCGCCGCCGAGGAGCTGCCGACGGCGGTGCTGCCGACCGCCGAGCCGTTGCCGGCCGAAACCGCCACCGCCTAGCCGCGCGACCAACAGGAGGGACTGAGATGGCCGAAATCACCGCGGCACTCGTCAAGGCGCTGCGCGAGCGGACCGGCGCCGGCATGATGGACTGCAAGAAGGCGCTGACCGAATCCGGCGGTGACATGGAGCAGGCGGTCGATTGGCTGCGCACCAAGGGCCTGTCCGCCGCCGCCAAGAAGGCTGGCCGGGTCGCCGCCGAGGGACTGGTCGCGATCGCCACCGGCCCGCAACGCGCGGCGATGGTCGAGGTCAATGCCGAGACCGACTTCGTGGCGCGCAACGAACTGTTCCAGGCGTTCGTGACCGAGGCGGCGCGCGTGGCGCTCGCGGTGGGTGGCGACCTCGACGCGATCAAGGTGGCGCCGTACGGCGACAGCGGCCGCAGCGTGGGCGACGAGTTGACGCAGTTGATCGCCACCGTCGGCGAGCACATGACGCTGCGCCGCGCCTGCGTGCTCAGCGTCCCGCACGGCGTCGTCGCCGCCTACATGCACGCGGCGGTCAAGCCGGGATTGGGCAAGATCGGCGTGCTGGTGGCGATCGAGGGCGCCAGCGAGGCCGACGCGCTGGAACTGCTCGGCCGGCAAGTCGGGATGCACGTCGCGGCGTCCCGGCCCGAGGTGCTCGACATCGATGCGGTCGACCCGGCGGCGCTGGAGCGCGAGCGCGCGGTGCTGCGCGAGCAGGCCCGCGAATCCGGCAAGCCCGAGGCGATCATCGACAAGATGGTCGAGGGGCGCATCCGCAAATACTACGAGGAAGTCGTGCTGCTGGAGCAGGTCTGGGTGCATGACGGCGAGAGCCGGGTGCGGGCCGTGGCCAGGAAGGCGGACGTGCAACTGACCGGCTTCGCGCGTTTCCACCTGGGCGAGGGTATCGAGAGGGGCGGTGGCGACTTCGCCTCAGACGTGGCCGCCGCCGCGGGACTCACGCCCTGAGCGCGGCGATGCAGTCCCCGGCTGGAGGCTTCCCGCGCTACCGCCGCGTGTTGCTCAAGCTGTCCGGCGAGGCGCTGATGGGCAAGCGCGAGTACGGGCTCGACACCGAGACCGTCACCCGCATCGCGGGCGACGTGGGCGAGGTCGCGGCCTCCGGCGTGCAGGTGTCGCTGGTGATCGGCGGCGGCAACATCTTCCGCGGCGTCTCGGCGGCGGCCGGCGGCATGGACCGGGCCCAGGCCGACTACATGGGCATGTTGGCGACCGTGATGAACGCGCTCGGGATGCAGAACGCGCTGGAGCGGCGTGGCGTGCCGACCCGGGTGCAGTCGGCGATCCCGATGGCGACGGTGTGCGAGCCGTATATCCGCCGCCGCGCCGAGCGGCACATGGAGAAGGGCAGGGTGGTGATCTTCGCCGCCGGCACCGGAAACCCGTTCTTCACCACCGACACCGCCGCCGCACTGCGCGCCGCCGAGATGAACTGTGACGCGCTGCTGAAGGGGACGCAGGTCGACGGTGTGTATTCCGCCGACCCGCGTCGCGATCCCGAAGCCGAGCGGTTCGAGCAACTCACCTATCATGACGTGCTGGCGCGCGACCTGCGGGTGATGGACGCTGCGGCGATCAGCCTGGCGCGCGAGAACGCGCTGCCGATCATCGTCTTCAACGTCCATGCCGCGGGCGCCTTCGCCAGCGTGATGCGCGGCGAGGGACGCTTTACCACGATCACCGAGCCGCGCTAGCGCGTCCGGCTCCATGCCTCGTGCGTTGGACCGGATAGGCGTGCTGTAGTGGCTGTCTGAGAACTGAGGCGTGGAAGGGGCTCGCGGTGGCTGCCGAGTTGAACACTCTCAAGACCGACCTGTCGCGACGCATGGACAGCGCCATCGAGACCTTGCGGCGCGAGTTCGCCGGCCTGCGCTCTGGCCGCGCCAGCCCGGCGCTGCTCGATCCGGTGCGGGTCGAGGCCTATGGCAGCGAGGTGCCGCTGACCCAAGTCGGCAGTGTCGGCGTGCCCGAGGCGCGGATGCTGACGGTGCAGGTTTGGGACCGCACCCTGGTCGGCGCGGTCGAACGGGCGATCCGCGATTGCGGTCTGGGCTTGAACCCGGCGAGCGACGGGCAACTGGTGCGCGTGCCGATCCCGATGCTGACCGGCGAGCGCCGGGTCGAGCTGTCGAAGGCTGCCGGACGTTACGCCGAGGGCGCCAAGATCGCTGTGCGCGGCGTGCGGCGCGATGGCATGGAGCAGATCAAGGGGGCCGAGAAGAAGGGCGAAATCGGCCAGGACGAGATGAAGACGTGGTCCGACGAGGTGCAGAAGCTGACCGACGGCTACATCAAACGCCTCGATGAGCTGCTGGCCGAGAAGGACCGCGAGATCAAGCAGGTCTGAGCCGATGTCGGCAAACCCGCAAGCCGCCCGGCTGGAACTTCCGGTGCTGGCCACCCGATCCGGGTTGCCGCTGCACATCGCCATCATCATGGATGGCAATGGCCGCTGGGCCGCCGCGCGCGGCCTGCCGCGCGTGGCCGGGCATCGTGCCGGAGCGCAGGCGGTGCGCCGCACCATCGAGGCGGCGATCGCCCAGGGCGTGGGCTGGCTCACGCTGTATGCGTTCAGCAGCGAGAACTGGCGGCGGCCGGCGGGCGAGGTGCTCGACCTGACCGGGCTCCTGCGGCACTATTTGCGCAACGAGGTGGCCGAGATGGCGCGCAATGGCGTGCGCCTGCGCTTCATCGGCGACCGTGACCGCTTCGATGCCGACATCCGCGCCGACCTCCTGCAGGCGGAGCGGGACACCGCAGGCAATGCCCGCCTCAACCTGACGGTAGCGCTTTCCTATGGCGGGCGGGCCGATATCCTGCTCGCGGCCCAAGTCGCTGCCGCCGCCGCCGCCGCCGGCACGCTCGACCCCGCGACGCTCGACGAGGACGCGTTCGCCGGTCTGCTGTCGACCGCCGGCATCCCCGATCCCGACCTGCTGGTCCGCACCAGCGGCGAGCAGCGGCTGTCCAACTTCCTGCTCTGGCAGACCGCCTACGCCGAACTGGTTTTTCTTGACGTGCTGTGGCCGGATTTCGCCGCGTCCGATTTGGTCGAGGCGCTGTCGGTGTTCGCCGGGCGGCAGCGGCGGTTCGGGGCCCGGCCGGCATGAACCACTCCGGATGAGCGCTTCCAGATGAGCAAGCCGCGCTGGTCGGACCTGCGGTTGCGCGTGGCCTCGGCTTGCGTGCTGGCGCCGGTTGGCTTGGCCGGGCTGTGGATCGGTGGCGCCGCCTGGTTGGCGTTGGTGGCTTTGCTCGCGCTCGGGCTGGGCGTCGAATGGGCGTTGCTGTGCCGGCGGCTCGGCGCCCGCACCCGCCTCGTGGCCTTGGCGGCGGGAGTGCCGTATCTCGGGTTGGGTGTGGTGGCACTGCTCTGGTTGCGGGCCGGGCCCGAGTCCGGCCGGCTTGCCGTGCTGTTCGTCTTGCTGGTCGTGTGGGCCAGCGACATCGGCGCCTACGCGACCGGACGGCTGCTGGGCGGCCCGTTGCTGGCGCCGGCGATCTCGCCCGGCAAGACCTGGGCGGGGGCGCTGGGCGGCCTGGCCGCCGCGACCGCGGTGGGATTCGCGACGTTGCACCCGGCCTCGGCCTTGCTGGCGGCTGGTCTCGGCACTGCGGCGCAAGCTGGCGACCTGATGGAGAGTGCGATGAAACGCGGCTTCGGCGTGAAGGATTCGGGCTGGCTGATTCCCGGTCATGGCGGCTTGCTCGACCGCCTCGACGGGCTGCTGACGGCGGCCCCGGCCGCGGCGGCGCTGCAACTGCTGGCCGGCGGGCCGGCGCTGGGGTGGGGGTGACGGCGATGGCCGATCCGCGCAGCGTCACGGTGCTCGGC
>CAXTVL010000051.1:0-10819 GCA_964247515.1 uncultured Acetobacteraceae bacterium
GTCGCGGGCGAGGGCGAGGTCGGCGCCGAGCAGCGCCGCCATGGCGCCTTGTCCGGGCGGCACCGCCGCCTGCATCGCCTCGCCGCGCCGCCGCAGCAGGCGCGCCGCGTCGGAGACGTCGAAGCTGCCCGCCGCCGCCAGCGCCGCGTACTCGCCGAGCGAGTGGCCGGCCACCAGCACGGCCCGGTCGGCCAGGCGGAAGCCGCCCTCGTGCTCCAGCACCCGCAACACCGCGAGCGCGTGCGCCATCAGCGCCGGCTGGGTGTTCTCGGTCAGCGTCAGCGCCTCGGGCGGCCCCTCGAACATGGTCTTGGACAGTTTCACCCGCAGCGTGTCGTCGACTTCCTGGAACACCTCGCGCGCCGGGGCGAAGGCGGCGGCGAGGTCGCGGCCCATGCCGACCGACTGGCTGCCCTGGCCGGGGAAGATGAAGGCGATCGACATGCGGCAATCCCGGAGCGGTGGAGCGCGCCCGCCAGGGGATGCGCGGCGTGAAGTCACCCCGGACGCGGCGCAGTGTCAATCCGTGCCGAGTTGTGTGCGGACCTGCGATGTTGCGGCGATCCCGGCGGCTCCGTATAAGGCGGCGGCCGCTGGAGGGGTGCCGGAGTGGTCGATCGGGACGGTCTCGAAAACCGTTGTGCCTTTGCGGGTACCGTGGGTTCGAATCCCACCCCCTCCGCCACCGTTACGCGACGGTCAGGCCGAGGTGTTCCTCCATTGGCTCAAAATCGCGGTCGTCGTGCAGCAGCGCGTGGCTATGCTCGATGCAGTAGGTGCCGATGACGATGTCTGCCGTCTTGCGGACCGTAACTCCTAGCTGCCGCAACTTGCGGTAGTTCCGAGCGGCGCGGACGGCGAGTTCGACATCCAGCAGCGGTGCGACGGCGTGACGTCGCAACCCGTGTTCGATGCGCGCGGCATGGGCTTCGCTCCGTGCGCCTTGCAGCACCTCGAGCAGGATCAGGTCGCCGAGCGAGAGCGGTTGCCGGCCGGCTAACTGCTCCAGCTTGGTGGTTCCGGGTGTGCTTTCGCCTCGCAAGTGCGCGATCCAAACCGAGCTGTCGACAAGGATCATGACCGGCCTCGCCGCATCTCGCCCAGGTCGCCGTCAGCCCAGCCCTTTGAGGTCGGCGACGGCCTGCGCCTGCTCGTGGACCCGCACCAGCAGCCGCAAGCTCTCCTCGACGGCGGCGCGCTTGGTCGTCAAGCCAGCCAGCTTCATGGCGTGCGACAGCAGCGCGTCGTCGATCTCGATGTTGGTGCGCATTCCGGCTACCCACGCGCTGTGTATGGCTGCATCCGTCTATACCCATCCCCGAGCCCGTGTCATCGTGCCGGGCTTGCAGCCAGCGCGCCCCAGAGGGGCGAGGGCGGGTGCGCCCGGCGATTGCCGAGCCTGCCGGAAGTGTGACATTCGGCCCCGCTGCTTGCCGCTATGCTGTCCCACATCGCCGAAACCGTTCGGAGCTCGAGGCCAGCTTGGAACTGAAACCGCTGCTCGGCCTGCTCGGCGTGCTGATCGCGGCCCTGACCGTCGAGTTCAACGACGGCGTCACCGCGGCCGCCCTGATCGACGTGCGCGGCGGGCTCGGCATCAGCCAGGACCCGGGCACCTGGCTCACCAGCCTGTTCGCGACCGGGCAGGTGATCGGCATGTCGGTGGCGACGTTCTGGGCCGTCACCGTCTCGATCCGCCGCTGGCTGCTGTTCGCGATCGCGCTGAGCTGTCTCAGCACGGTGTTCATCCCGCTCACCTCCACCCTGTCGCTGCTCTACGCCGCCCGCCTCCTGGGCGGCCTCGCGTCCGGCTTCACCATCCCGCTGCTGCTGACCGTGGCGCTGCAGGTGCTGTCGCCGCCGATCCGGCTGTACGGCCTCGCCGCCTATGCGTTGACGGCGACGTTCGGGCCGAACATCTCGACCGCGCTGGCGGCGCTGTGGACCGACCTCGTGGGCTGGCAGTTCGCCTTCTACGACGACCTGCCGCTGTGCGCGCTGTCCGGCGTGCTGGTCTGGTACGGCGTCAAGCAGCAGCCGCCGCAGTACGGGCGCATCCGCAAGTTCGACTGGCGCGGCGCGCTGCTGGTCGCGATCGGCTTCGGCGCGCTCACCACGATGCTGGAGCAGGGCGACCGGCTGGACTGGTTCAACTCGAAGGCGATCTGCGTGCTGGCGCTGACCGCCGCGGTGGCGGTCCCGCTGCTGGTGGCCAACGAGCTCGCCGTCGAAATGCCGCTGTACAAGTTCGCGCTGCTGAAGCGGCGCAACCTGGCGTTCGGGCTGGTCACGCTGTTCACCTTCCTGCTGCTCAGCGCCTCGGCCTCGACCATCCCGATCGACTACCTGCAGCGGGTCGCGGGCTACCGCCCGGAGCAGTTCTACGTGGTGACGCTGCTGATCGCCGCACCGCAGTTCGCGCTGCTGCCGCTGATCGCCGTGCTGCTGAACTTCGAGCGCGTCGACGCCCGGCTGGTGCTGTTCGCGGGCATCGTCTGCGTCATCGTGGCGTGCGTCGGCAACTCGTTCCTGACCTCGGTCTGGGAGGGCGACACCTTCCTGCTCTGGCAGGGGTTCCAGGCCGCCGGCGCGCCGCTGGTCGTGATGCCGCTGCTGATGATGTCGACCAACACGATCACCGACCCGGCGGACGGGCCGTTCGCCGCCACCCTGGTCAACACCATGCGGGCGCTGGCCGAGCCGGTGTCGGTCTGGATGGTGCAGTTGATCCTGCGCTGGCGGGGCGCGTTGCACTACAACCGCATCGTCGACCAGTCCGGGCAGGGCAACTTCAGCGCGGTGCAGCGCCACGGCCCGGGCGGCCTCGCCGCGTTCCGCAGCACCGTCGAGACGCAGGCCATGGTGCTGACGCTCAGCGACGCCTTCCTGATCATCGCCTGCCTGGCCATGCTGCTGATGGTGGTGCTAGTGGTGCTGCCGGTCCGCACCTATCCGCCCCGCATCGTGGCCGCGCAGAAATAGGAGCGGCGCATGGCCTATGACGGCAACGGCGGCGCGGCACCGGCCAGCCAGTACAAGACGGACGAGGACACGCCGCGCCAGCACGGGGACAAGACCCGGGCGGACAAGGCCGGCGCGGACGACGCGGCCCCGCCGAGGCGCAAGCCGGTCTGGCCCTGGATCGTGGCCGGCGTCATCGTCCTGGGCTTCGTCGCGACCGTGCTGGCAATCATCTACGTGCCGGCCCCGGACGTGTGGACCGACGACGCCTACGTCACCGCGCACTATGCCACCATCGCGCCGCGGGTCTCCGGGCAGATCGCCTCGGTCGACGTCGACGACAACCAGCCGGTGCGGGCCGGGCAGTTGCTGGCGAGCATCGACGACCGCGACTTCCGCGCGGCACTGGCCACCGCCGAGGCGACGTTGGCGCGCGACCGGGCGCAGCTCGCCGACGCCAGCGCCGCGAGCTCGCGCCAGCCGGCCGTGGGCTCGCAGGCGCAGTCGCAGAACCCGTCGGCGGCGGCCCAGCTCGCCTTGGCGCAGGCCAACCAGCGGCGCTACCGCAACCTCGCCTCGACCGGCGCCGGCACGTTCCAGGAGCGCCAGCAGGCGGACGAGCAGGTGCAGCAGGCGCAGTCGGCGGTCGACCAGGCGCGCGCGTCGACCGAGGCGGCGCGCCGGCAGATCCCGATCCTGGAGGCGCAGCGCGCGGCGGCGGCGGCCACCGTGCGGGGGGACGAGGCGCAGGTCGAGCAGGCGCGGCTCAACCTCAGCTACACCCGCATCCTGGCGCCGGTGGACGGCATGGTGGGCCAGCGCACCGTGCAGGTCGGCAACTACGTGGCACCCGGCGCCGCGCTGATGGTCGTGGCACCGCTCGACCAAGTGTATATCGAGGCCAACTACCGCGAGGTGGCATTGCGCCACGTGCTGCCGGGCCAGCGCGCGCGCATCCATGTCGACGCCTACGACCTGCTGCTCGACGGCGTGGTCGACAGCGTGCCGCCGGCGTCGGGCGCCGCGTTCGGCGCGGTGCAGCCCAACAACGCCACCGGCAACTTCACCAAGATCGTGCAGCGGCTGCCGGTGAAGATCCTGGTCTCGCCGGGCCAGCCCGAGGCGAAGCTGCTGCGGCTCGGCTTCTCGGTCGAGACCACCATCCACACCGGGCTGGCCGACGTCGCGGCCGGGCAACGCGACAGCGCGGCGCGCGTGACGGCGCCGCAGCGGTGAGGTTGGCTTGGCTGGCGCCGGCGGTCGTGCTGGCGGGCTGCACCGTGGGGCCGGACTTCCAGCCGCCCACGGTCGACGCGCCGAGAAGCTGGGGCGCCGAGCGCACCGACGTGCCCAGCCGCACCGGCACCGGCGAGATCGACCCGCGATGGTGGGACAGCTTCCACGACCGCGGGCTCTCGGCGCTGGTGGGCCGGGTGGCGACGCGGAACCTCGACCTGCAGACGGCGGCCGAGCGCATCCTGCAGGGCCGGGCGCAGCGCCAGGTGGTCGCCTCGCAGGGGCTGCCGCGGCTCAACGAGGCCTCCTCGTACGATCGCACCCGCTACAGCCTGACCGGCAACCCGATCGCGCTGGTGCTGCCCAATCCGGGTGCCCCCACCGAGTTCGACGTCTACCAGAACGGGCTCAACTCGTCCTGGGAGCTCGACCTGTTCGGCCGGGTGCGGCGCCAGGTCGAGGCGGCGAACGCCGAGACCCAGGCCGCGATCGAGGACCGCCACGGCATCGCGTTGTCCGCCATCGCCGAGCTGGCGCAGGACTATTTGCAGTTGCGCGGCGTGCAGGCGCAACTGGCGATCGCCGAGCGCAACCTGGGGCTGGCGCGGCAGAACAGCCGGCTGGTGCAGAACCGCTTCTCGAACGGTGTCGCCACCACGCTCGACATGGCGCAGGCGCGCGCCCAGCAATCCAGCATCGCCGCCACCGTGCCGCCGTTGCGCGCGCAGGAGGCGGCGCTGATCAACGCCGTCGGCCTGTTGCTGGGCGAACAGCCGCGCGCCCTGGAGGACGAGCTGCGGCCGCGTCGATCGCAGCCGCGCGTGCCGGCGCGGGTGCCGGTGGGCCTGCCGGCGCCGCTGGTGCGCCGGCGCCCCGATCTGCGCCAGGCCGAGGCGCGGCTGCACCAAGCCACGGCGCAGACCGGCGTCGCGGTCGCCGAGTTCTACCCGGACGTGACGCTCACCGGCAGCGTCAGCCTGCAGAGCCTGAAGTTCAAGGACGCGTTCAGCCTGTACTCGCGCGCGTTCGACATCGGGCCCTCGGTGTCGATCCCGATCTTCCAGGGCGGCCGGCTGCGCGGCACGCTGCGGCTGCGCCAGTCGCAGCAGCGCGAGGCGGCGATCACCTTCCGGCGCACGCTGCTGCAAGCCTGGCAGGAGGTCGACAACGCGCTCACCGCCTATGCCGAGGCGCAGCGCCGCCGGGTGCAGGTGGCGGACGCGGTGGCGCAGAACCAGGTCGCGTTGCAGGCGGCGCGGCAGCGCTACGCCGAGGGGGTGATCGACTTCCTCAACGTCAACTCGGCGCAGTCGGCGCTGTTGCAGACCGAGAACGAACTCGCCGACAGCCAGACCCGGATCGCGACCGATCTGGTGGCGTTGTACCGGGCGCTGGGCGGGGGTTGGCAGGTCGCGGACGCGGGCGGCGGCTCATGAGGTGATGACGACCTTGCCGATCGTCCGTCCCGTCTCAAGCAGTTCGTGGGCCGCTTTCATCGTCTCCGCCGAAAGCCCCTCCAGCCGCGTCGTCAAGATCGGACGCAGGCGTCCCTCGCCGACAAGGCTCGCGACGGCCTCGAGGATGGCGCCCTGCTTCTCGGGCGAGCTGCCATTCATGATCCGGCTGAACACCATCGCGGTATGGAGAGAGGCGGCTTTCGGCACCAGGGGGCCCGCGTCGAGCGACGCGCCGCCATCGACGACGCAGAGATGGCCGAACGGGCGCAGCACCTTCGCGATCCACCCCATCTTCTCGGCGGTCTTCGCGGTCGAGAGCACCAGGTCGACGCAAGGGATGTCGGCCGAGGCGAGTTGCTCAACGATGTCGCGGGAGTGGTCGAGCACGAGATCCGCGCCCATCTTGCGACACCACTCCCTCGACTCCGGCCGCGACCCGGTGGCGATGACGAACGCGCCGGTCCTCGCCTTCAGGAGCTGGGTCGCGAGCGAACCAACGCCTCCGGCGCCGCCGAGCACGAGAACCCGATCGATGCCCGCCGCCAGCGCATCCTGATCGCGCAAGATCGCCTCCCAGGCGGTGGCGGCGCCGATCGGCAGGCTCGCCGCGTCGGCGAACGAAAGCTGGTCCGGGATCGCGGCCACGACCCGATGGTCGACGGCCACTCGCTCCGCCCAACAACCGTCTCGGCTCATGTCGCCGGTGCCGAAGACGCGATCGCCCGCGTTGAACCGTTGCACCGCCGGGCCCGTGGCAAGGACCACGCCGGCAAACTCCCAGCCCAACAGGATCCGGCCGCCGGGCTCGGCGCTTCGCATGCGCCGGATAACGGCTTCGCCAGGATTGACCCCGATGGCACGGACGTCGATCAGCACGTCGTCCTCGCGCGGCGTCGGCTCCGGCAACTCGGCGAGGTGGACCGAGAAGTTCGCGAGGCTGTGGGCCTTCTCGTAGACAAGCGCCTTCATAACGCAAGCCTGCCGCTGAGTGTCAGGTTGATCCCGCCAAGCGGCCCGCCGACCTGCTGGAGCCGCCCGCCGATCGCAAGCGAGCCGAGATCGATGGCGCAGAAGCCGATCTGGTCGATGAGGGCGCCGACCCGCTGCTTGGCTTTTGCGTCGTCACCCGAAATGAACAGAGCTGTCCTCGGCTTGGAGGGCGAGAAATCGGCAATCCAAGCCATCGGCACGGAACTGAACGCTTTGACGACCTTCGCACCGGGCGCGAGGTCGGCCACGATCTCGCTCGACGTGCGTCCGGAGATGTCGCCGAGCGCCAGGGGCGTGTAGCTCGCGAACCTGTTCGTCGCGTCGACAAGCACCCGGCCTGACCAGTCGGCGACCGCGAACAGCGCCGCCTGCACGTCAAACCAGCGAGCCGCCAGAACGACAAGGTCCTGCTCGGCCGCCTGCTGGGGCGTCCCGGCCGACGCGCCAGGGCCAAGCTCCTCGACCAGCGCCGAGAGGGTGTCGGGTCCGCGGCTGTTGCTCAGCAATATCTGATGCTCGAGAGCGAGCACGTGCTTCGCGATTGTCTTCGCAACGCTGCCCGCACCGATGAAGCCGATCTTCATGAGACTTGAAATCCTCTATCGTGGATGCGGCGTCCGGACCCACTTGCCTGTCGCGGCGCGAACACCATCCGGCCTCGGCTCACCGCTTGGCGCGCCGGGCCACGGGCATGAGGTCGAGGCCGCGTGGCCGGAGGCGTCCGGCATACACGGTGCCAATGCCCGAGGACGCCCAGGTGACGATGCCGACCGGCTTGTTGCTGGAACTAGGCGACACCATACGCTCCCCACTGCTTGAGCACTCAAGCAATAGTCCCGCCCTCGTCCCTTTGCAATGGTGCGGCGCTCAACTACTTTACCGGCATGGCGAACGTGAAGGCGTTGCGAGCGGCCGAACCTGGCGCCCGGTCCGATGTCGAGCTGCTCATGGCGCCGGCTGACCTCGCTTGCACCCACACGTCCCTCCGCAGGGCGGCGCGCCGGCTGGGTCAGTTGTACGACCAGGCGATCGCCCCGACCGGCCTCACCTCACCGCAAGCCCTCCTGCTGGCGCAGATCGACGTGTTGAGCGCCTTCCACGGCGAGGCCGGGCCGACCTTGGGGGTTCTGGCCGACAAGTTGGCGATCCGGATTTCGGCCCTGACCCATGCGCTGCGCCCCTTGGTCCGCGATGGCCTCATCGAGATTCGCCAGGATGACCAGGACCGGCGGGCGAAGCGCAGCGCGATGACCGCCCTGGGCAAGGCGCGGCATAAGCAGATGCTCGGCCTATGGACCGATGCCAACGGTCGGCTTGAAGCGGCTCTCGGGGCCGCCTCGACGGAAAAACTCAAGAGCTTGGCGGACGAGATCGCATCAGAGGAGTTCCTCGATGCCTATGCGGCGGGTCGGAGCCGAGCCGGTCCAAGACCCACAGCCACTCGTGAATGATCCCGATCCTGGCGAGCCCACCCGCTCTCGCTCACGCGCTTGCGCAGATTTTCAGTTCCGCTGACGATACAGCCGGCGAATTCGACCGGCCCGTCAGCATGGCTCAGAGGTCGCGCTTCAGGTGGTCGAACAGCCGCTGCCGCAACGCCGCCAGCTCCGCCTCGGTCCAGTCGCGGAACCCGGCGCCCGTCCTGGCCCCGAGCCGCCCCTCCGCCACCAGCCGCTCCAGCAGCGGCAGCGGGCCGGGCGTGCGGTCGAGGTCGGGCAGGATCGCGCGATGGATCGCGAGCGTCAGGTCGGTGCCGATCAGGTCGGCGTTCTCCAGCGGCCCCAGCACCGCCAGCCTGCGGCCGAAGCTCGCCTTGGCCACGGTGTCCAGCGTCTCGGCGTCGCACACGCCCTCCTGCACCAGGGCGATCGCCTCGCGCCACAGCGCCGCCTGCAGGCGGTTGCCGATGTAGCCCGGCACGTCGCGGCGGACGTGGATCGCGGTCTTGCCCACCGCCCGGTGCAGGGCGAGCACGCCCGCCAGGATGTCGGGATCGGTCCATTCGGTGCCGACCACCTCGACCAGCGGCACCAGGAACGGCGGGTTGTACCAGTGCGTCGCCAGCGCCCGCCCGCGATGCGTGAGGCCGGCCGCGATCCGCGTGACCGGGATCGACGAGGTGTTGCTGGCGAGCACGGCGTCGGGGGCGGCGGCCGCCTCGACGCGGGCGAACAGCGCCCGCTTGACCGCCAGATCCTCGGCCGCCGCCTCGACCACGAAATCCGCGTCCGCCACCGCGGCTTCGAGGTCGACCACGGCGCTGACACGCTGGGCCGCCGCCTCGTCGAGGTCGAGCGCCCGCAGGTTGGCGCGGATGCGGCCGTCGGCGCTGTCCAAGGCATCGGCGTGGGCGTCGGTCAGCGTCACGGGGTAGCCGGCGACGGCGAACACCTGGGCGATGCCGTGCCCCATCAGCCCGGCGCCGATCACCGCGACGCGGCGGACCTCACGCATCGTGCAGGATCGCCACGGCGCGGGTCCAGCCGGCCGAGCCGCGATGCACCTTGACCGGGAAGCAGGCGACCTCGAAGCCGTGGGCGGGCAGGGCTTCCAGGTTGTGCAGCTTCTCCAGGTGCGAGTAGCCGATCTCGCGCCCGGCGCGGTGGCCTTCCCAGATCAGTCCGGCGTCGCCGGTCGCCTGCACCCGGCGCCGGGTGTGGCTGAACGGCGCGTCCCAGCTCCAGCCGTCGGTGCCGACCAGGCGCACGCCGCGTTCCAGCAGCCACAAGGTCGCGGCACGGCCCATGCCGCAGCCGCTGTCGATGTAGTCGGCCTCGCCGTAGCGGCTGCCGGCGCGGGTGTTGACGAGCACGATCTCCAGCGGCCGCAATGCGTGGCCGATGCGGCGCAACTCGGCCGCGACATCGGCGGGCTGCACCACGTAACCGTCCTCGAACATGCGGAAATCGAGCTTGACCGCCGGCTGGAGGCACCAGTCCAGCGGCACCTCGTCGATCCGCATCGACGCCTCGCCGCCCGGCACGAGGGCGTGGTTCATGGTCGAGAAATAGTGGTACGGGGCGTCGAGATGGGTGCCGTTATGGGTCGAGATGGTGGCCCGCTCGATGGCGGCGTACTCGCCATCGGGGAGTGCCTCGACCGGCACACCCATGTACTCGGCCATGCGCGGGGCGGTGGCGTGGTGGTCGAGGTAGTCGATCCGCGGCAGCATCTCCGGCGGGTCGCTGGCGATGCCCACCATCAGCGGCACCGAGATGTCGACGATGCGCCGCGCCATCAGGCGGCGGGCCAGGCCGGCGCCGGGGCGATCGTGCCGCGGCACTCGCCGAAGCCGATGCCGACGTGGCCGTCGCGTTCGGCGCGGGCGCGGAACACCACCTCGTCGCCGTCCTGCAGCCAGCCGCGCCGCTCGCCGTTGGGCAGCGTCAGCGGCTCGCGGCCCAGCACGGTCAGCTCGGCCAGGCAGGCGCGGCTGTCGTCGGTGGGGCCGGAGACGGTGCCGCTGCCCAGGATGTCGCCCGGGCGCAGGTTGCAGCCGTTGCTCATGTGGTGCGTGGCCATCTGCGCGAAGGTCCAGTACATGTGCCGGAAATCGGTCCGGGTGACGACCGCCGGAGCCTCACCCGCCGCGCGCATTCGCGGCGTCAGCAGCAGCGCCTCCATGCGCAGGCCGATGCCGCCCGAAGCCTGGTCGCGCTCGGAGCGCAGGTAGTCGAGCGGCGCCGGGTCGCCCTCGGGGCGCGCGGGGGCCGGCAGCCGGAACGGGCGCAGCGCCTCCTCGGTCACGATCCAGGGCGAGATCGTGGTCGACAGGCTCTTGCTCAGGAACGGGCCGAGCGGGTCGCTCTCCCAGGACTGCACGTCGCGCGCCGACCAGTCGTTCAGCAGGCAGAAGCCGGCGAGCTGGCGGGCCGCGTGGTCGATGTGCAGCGGCTCGCCCAACTCGTTGCCGCCGCCGACCACGGCGCCCAGTTCCAGCTCGAAATCGAGCGCGGTGCTGGGGCCGAACAGCGGCGCGCCGTCGGGGCCGCGACGCTGGCCGTTCGGCCGCGCCACCGCCTCGCCGCTCAGGCGCACCGAGCTGGCGCGGCTGTTGTAGGCGATCGGCAAGCTGCGGAACGCCGGCGGCACCGGCGGCTCGCGCCCCGGAATACGCCCCGCCCGCGCGGGGGGGGGGAGCGACGGGGAGCAGGCCGTGGAGGCCCCGCCGTGCC
>CAXTVL010000051.1:10836-12063 GCA_964247515.1 uncultured Acetobacteraceae bacterium
GTGTGGTGCAGCGAGGTGAAGAAGTCGGTGAAGGCGCCGACGTCGACCGGCAACGCCAACCGCGCCGAAGCCATGGGTATCAGCATCTCGCCGACCCGGCTTTGCTCGGGCGAGCCTTCCGCCAGCAACGCGAACAGGCGGGCGCGCAAGCCGGCCGTGCCCTGGGCCAGCAACGGGTTCAGCACCGGCGCCAGCAACGCCGGCTCGGACAGCAGCCCGGCCTCCCGCGCCTGCCGCAGGTCGAGCGCCTGGTCGCCGATCGCGACACAGCAGCGGCTCTCCGTCCCGCGCCGGACCACGCCAAACGGCAGGTTCTGCAACGGGAAGTCGCTGTCCCCGGTGTTGGCCGCGGCGACGAAGCTGCGCGCGCGCGGATCGTGGGTGGCGTTGAGCTCGACCATTCTCGTCCCTTGGCTTCCGTCGGGAAAAAATATCGACTAAAACCGTTTTGTCGAGATTTTCTGGGGACACCGTGGCGGAGACGGATTCTGCGGCGGCGGCCGCCCATCTCACGCGCGACATCCTCTCGGGCGCGCTGCCGCCCAGCCGCAAGCTGAAGCTGCGCGACCTGTCGAGCCGCTACGAGCTGGGCGCCACGCCGCTGCGCGAGGCGCTGTCGCGGCTGGCGGCGCGCGGCCTCGTGGAGCAGGAAGGCCAGCGCGGGTGCCGCGTGCCGCCGGTGACGCGCGCGCACCTGGTCGCCATCACCCACACCCGCCAGGTGATCGAGGCCGAGGCGTTCCGGCTGGCGATGGCGCATGGCGACGCGGCCTGGGAGGACGAGGTCTCGGCCAGCCTGGAGGTGCTGCGCCGCGCGGCGCTGCGGCAGCAGCCGGGCGAGGCGTGGCTCGACGGCTACGAGCAGCGCCACCACCGCTTCCACCGCGCGCTGATCGCCGCCTGCCCGTTCGCGACGCTGCGCGGGTTCTGCGACGAATTGTACTCGCAAAAGACCCGCTACCGGCGTTTCCTGAACAGCCTCGGCGACCCGATGGACGGCGCGATCGAGATGCACGAGCGGCTCGCCGCCTGCGCCCGGGCGCGCGAGGCCGAGCGCGGCGCGGCGGAGATCCAGCTCCATATCGGCTCGACCGCGAAGAACCTGCTGGAGTTGTTGGACGGCTGACCGAGGCCAGGAACCACGAGGGGAGGACCGGAGGATGCACCACCCGAGCGCGCTGCGTCGCCGCACGTTGTTGACCAAGGCGGGGCTGGCCGGGGCGGGGC
>CAXTVL010000052.1:0-11973 GCA_964247515.1 uncultured Acetobacteraceae bacterium
GCGTAGACCGTGTCGTAGCCCAATATCCAGCAGAACGCCGCCGCGTACAGCGCCAGGGCCGCCGCGTCGAGCCGTCCGGCGGCGGCGGCGCACCCCAACCGCGCCGCCCCCCCCCACCCGCGCAGCCCCCAATGGCGCGGCCCCCGGGGGGGCGGCCGCACCTCGCCCGCCCGCACCACGTGCACCACGTCCCAGGCTTGGCGCATCGCTTCCATGATGCCGTCGTCGAGCCCGTCGACCGCGTAGTACAGCAGCTCGACCGGCCCGGTGCGGCGCAGCGCGCTGGCAACCTGGTACACGCGGGCGCGGTTGCCCTGGTTGGTCGGGTGGGTCGGCGTGGGCGTCACCACCAGCGACCTCACGCCAGGCGCTCGATCGTGACGGCGCGCAACGCCAGGCCCGATGGCGGCGTGTCGTCGTCGTGCGGCAGCTCGGACTGCGCGATCTCGAGCCGGTGGCACAGCGTGGAGGCCAGTGCCCGGGCCGGCAGCGTCACGATGAGCGCCTCGGTGTCGAAACTCGGGGTGGCCTCGCGCCCGTCGATCCAGAAGCGTAGATGCTCGGCGTCGAGCGCCAGCCGGCTCTCGGCCAGGTGCAACTCGATCCGCACGTCGCCTCCGCCGTGGCCGGGCAGCAGCAGCACGCCGCGCCGCTGCGGCCCGGTCCAGGCGATGTCCCCTTCCGAAGGATAGAAACCCTGCAGTGCCGACAGCTCCGCGACCGTGTAGGAAGCGGACGCCTGCCCGGCGCGGTGCCGCGCCAGCGTGTCCTGGCGCAGCAGCCGGTCCTGCAGCAGCGCCATCGCGTGCGGCTGCGCGAACAACCGCAGCGGCCCCAGATCCAGGTCGGCGAGCGGCCCGTCGGGATCGACCCGGCGCAGCGTGCCCGGCGACCATGGCTGCGGCAGCCGCGCCAGGGCGGGCGGGGCCAGGCACAGGATGTCCGGCCGCACCACGACCGCGAGCCGCAGCAGGCGGTCGGGCCGCACGATGTCGCCGGCGGCCAGCACCCGCTGCGACGCGGCGCCCCCCAGCGTCGCCTGCAACGCCCTGTCCATCGGCTCCGGATCGTCGGCATCATCGAGCCACCGCGCCACGTCCGGCAGCAGCGCCCGCGGCGCCGGCGGACGCGTCGCCTGCCACATCCGGCACTGCGCGGCGCCCAGTTCCTCGATCCCGGTCTCGCGCGCCTGCGGCGCCATGGCGTGCAACAGGAACGCCAGCGGGTCGTGGCCGCGGTTCAGCCACACCACATGGCGCAGCTCGTCAGCCATGCGCGATCTCGGCATAGCGCGCCGCCGCCGCCGCCGGGTCGAGCGCCGCGTGGGCGTAAGCGTAGGCTGCGCCGCGCCGGCGCTCCAGCGGCCGGCGGTCGTCAAGCAGGGCCGCGAACAACCCCCGCAGCGCCGCCGCCGGGTCGGCGCGCGCCGGCAGCTTGAAGCAGGCGGCGTCCGGCAGCTCGGCGTAAGAACCCTGGTCGGTGACGGCGACGGCACAGCCCAGGCCCAGCGCGCGCGCCAGCACGCCGGAGCTCTCGCCGAATGTCGGGTAGCGCAGGTTCAGCACCAGGTCGCTGGCCAGCAGCAGGTCGTCCAGCCACTCGGACGGCAGGTAGCCGAGGGTGGCCACCTGCCCGGCCACGCCGAAGCGGGCGATGTCGCGCGCCAGGTCGTACTCGCCGGGCCGCTCGCTGCCGGCGATCAGCAGCCGCACCCGCGCCCGCGACGCGCGCGGCAGCGTCGCGATGGCGCTGAACACCGCGGCGTACTGCTTGGAGCGGCTGGGGAACCCCGAGGCGGTGAGCAGCAGGCCGTGCGCCGGGTCGAGCCCGGATTGTTCCGCCCACCAGCGTCGCCGCTCGTCGCGCACGCCGCGCAGCGCCGTCTCGCTCAGTCCCGGCAGGAAGGCGAAGTGCGGCAGCACATGCACCGGCAGGTCCGGCAGCGAGCCGCGCACGATCCGGGCGGCGTACGCCGAATGCACGACGATCGCGGTGGCGGCGCGCAGCCAGCCGAGCAGCCTGACCTCCTGGTGGTCCATGATCCGCTTCATCTCGCCGGTGCGCCACAGCGCCACCAGCCCGTCGGCCAACGCCGGCCGTTCGGCGCGCAACTGCGCCGCGAAGAAGCCGGGCAACAGCCGGTCCGCCTGCTCCGCCAGGTAGTGCAGCGACAGGTCGTGGACCACGGCGACGCCGGGGCGGCGCAGCAGCAGCGGCACCATGAAGGCGTGGTCGGGGTTGTTGCCCAGGTGGTAGACCGCCGGGATGGCCCGCGCGCGCGGGGCGAGGAATTCGGCTTCGGCGAGGAAACGGATCGGCTCCTGGCCCGGCGCCGGCCGCAGCGCCTCGGTCATCACCTGCACCGGCCCGTGGGTGTGGCGGGCGACGCGCTGCGCGTAGTCGGCGATGCCGTTGCGCTGCGGCGGCCAGGGGCTCACCAGCGCGTACATCTAAGCGGGGATCGTGAACAGCTCGGCGCCGGAGAACACCGCGCTCAGCAAACGCGGGTCGGCGGCGCTGGTATGGTGGCGGGCGAACGCCAGGTGGACGATCACCGTGTTGTCGGGCCAGCCGGCGGCGCGGCGCAGCGGGATGTCGAGCAGGAACGGGCCTTCCGGCAACTGCCGCAGCTCGGCGCCGACGGTCATGCCCTGCATCGACACCCGCACCGACTGCTCGCCCTCGATCTGGCCGAACGTGTAGAAGCGCAGGACGACGCGCGACACGGCGGCCCCCACGTCGCGCAGCACCAGCGTCACCTCGGGGCCGAACCAGCGCCACTCGCTGACCTCGTTGGTCTCCAGGTCGAACATGCCCACGCCTTCGACCTCGCTCGGACGGTAGGCGATCACCGGCGGCGCCGGCGGCACCGCGGTCGGCGGCGGGCCGCCCAGCACGCGCACCTCGCGGTCGATGCGTTCGTTCAGCATCAGGTAGAACAGGTCGAGCCGGTCAAGCAGCATCCGCTCGCGGCTCAGCGCCAAGCTCGCGTCCAGTTGCCGCCGCAACGACACGGCCTCGCGCTCGGCGGCGTCGAGCCGGGCCTCCAGCCGCGCGATCTGCGCCAGCCCGGCCACCGGCAGCGCGTGCGCCGCCAACTCGATCGGCTCCGACGCGGCGCGCGTGAGCGCGTCTCGCAGCACGAGGCTCTGGCCCGCCCGCAGCGAGACCTCGAACGTGGCGCGGTGGACGCCAGCGTCGTCGACGATCGAGTCCGCGGTGCCAATTTCGGCGCCATCCACCAACAGTGTCAGCCGGCGGGCATAGCGGCGCACGCGGTCGACGGTCACGGCGAAGCTGGCGGCGGTGTCGCTGGCGCCCACCAGCATCGGCGCCATGCTCGGCGGCCCGGCCGCCCGCAACAGCGCGTCCGCGTCGTCGAGCCGCAACTGCGCCGACAGCTCGCGCCCCGCGTGCGTCAGCCGCAGCGACGCCGGGAACTCGACCAGCGGGAAGTCGGTGAGGTCGATGCCGGCGGTCAGCCCCTGCTTGCCCGCGCGCAGCGCCGCAGCACCCGCCAGGTGGTCGCCCACGAACGCCTCGACCACGCTGCCGCGCTTGGCGCCGGGGTCCGCGAGGGTCACGCGCAACACGCCGTCCTCGATGGCGAGCGACGCGCGGGAGGCGGGCGGGGTGCGAGACGACATCGGCGGAACGATCCTTGCCCCGCCAGGCTCTACCCATTGCTTCGGCGCCGCGTCAACCGATGGCGAACACCGTCGCTGGCACCGCCCGCCCGATCTGGCATACTGGGTTAAGGGCAGACATACCAACGGGGGCTGGCATGGGCGAGAGCAGGACCTTGCGGATCGGCGTCATCGGCCTGGGCCGGATGGGCGGCAACATCGTGCGTCGGCTGATGCGCGCCGGACATCAGTGCGTCGTGTTCGACGCCCACCCCAAGGCGCGCCAGGACCTCGTGGGGGAAGGCGCCGAGGATGCCGGCTCGGTCGAGGAGATGGTGCAGAAGCTGGCCGGCGCGCAGCGGGTGGTCTGGGTGATGCTGCCCTCGGGCAAGATCACCGAGGACACGGTGGGCAAGCTCGGCGCGCTGATGACCAGCGATGACATCGTGATCGACGGCGGCAACAGCTACTACAAGGATGACATCCGCCGCGCCAATGCGCTCAAGGCGCACGGCATCCACTACGTCGACGTCGGCACCTCGGGCGGCGTCTGGGGACTGGAACGCGGCTACTGCATGATGGTCGGCGGCGACAAATCGGCGGTCGACCACATCGATCCGATCCTCGACACGCTTGCACCTGGCATCGGCACCATCCCGCGCACTCCGGGGCGCGACAAGTACGACAGCCGGGCCGAGCGCGGCTACATCCACGCCGGGCCCACCGGGGCCGGGCACTTCGTCAAGATGGTGCACAACGGCATCGAGTACGGGCTGATGCAGGCCTACGGCGAGGGCTTCGACATCCTGCGCAACAAATCCTCCGAGAAGCTGCACCCCGACGAGCGGTTCGACCTGCACTTGCCCGACATCGCCGAAGTGTGGCGGCGCGGCAGCGTGGTGTCGTCCTGGCTGCTCGACCTGTCGGCGGCGGCGCTGGCCAGCGACCAGCACCTCGAGGAGTATTCGGGCTATGTCGACGACAGCGGCGAAGGCCGCTGGACCATCGAGGCGGCGATCGAGGAGGCGGTGCCGGCCGACGTGCTGACCAGCTCGCTCTACGCCCGCTTCCGCTCGCGCCAGGAGCACACCTTCGCCGAGAAGATGCTCTCCGCCATGCGCTTCGGCTTCGGCGGCCACACCGAAGGGATGCTGGAGGGCGGCATCCCCGGCAAGTCGGCGCATGGGGTGCCGAGCGAGGCGCCGGGTGCGCCCAGCACCCCCGTCGCCAACGCGGCGGAATAGGGCAATGCCGGACGACCACCCGCCGGCTCGCGGCGCCGTGCTGCAATCGGCTCCGCGCCGCCAGCCCAAGCCGGCCGACCCCTGCGCCATGGTCATCTTCGGCGCGTTCGGTGACCTGACCAAGCGGCTGGTGATGCCGGCGCTGTACAACCTGATGCACACCGGCATCCTGCCGGACGGGTTCTCGCTGGTCGGCGTCGACCTGGCGCAAGGCACGGCGGAGAGCTGGCGCGACCATCTGTTCGCCATGCTCAAGACCTTCGTGGGCAACAAGACGTCGGAGTTCGACGTCGACAGCATCGACCAGGCGGCCTGGGACAAGCTCGCCGGCCGGATGTCGTACGTGCAGGGCGACATGACCAAGCCCGAACTCTACCACGCGGTCGCCGAGGCGGTGGAGCGGGCCGAACGCGAGCACGGCAGCGATGGCAACGCGCTGTTCTACCTTGCCGTCGCCGACCGCTTCTTCGGCGAGGTGGTCGAGCAGTTGGGCGCGGCGAAGCTGGCCGACCAGCAGGAGGACGGCGACGGCCGCGGCAAGCGCTGGCGCCGCGTGGTGATCGAGAAGCCGTTCGGCCACGACGCCGACTCCGCGAAGGCCCTCAACACCCGCATCCTGCGCTCGCTGCGTGAGGACCAGATCTTCCGCATCGACCATTTTCTCGGCAAGGAGACGGTGCAGAACATCATGGCGTTCCGCTTCGCCAACGGCCTGTTCGAGCCGATCTGGAACCGCGAGCGGATCGACCACGTGCAGATCACCGTGGCCGAGACCGTGGGCGTCGAGGCGCGCGGCAAGTTCTACGAAGTGACCGGCGCGTTGCGCGACATGGTGCCGAACCACGTGTTCACCCTGCTGTCGATGGTGGCGATGGAGCCGCCGACCGGCTTCGACGCCGAGAGCATCCGCAACAAGAAGGCCGAGATGCTCCAAGCCATGCCGACGGTGCAGCCAGGCGACGCGGTGCGCGGCCAGTACGGCGCGGGCCACGGCGCCAAGCCGTACCGCGACGAACCCGACGTGGCAGGCGACAGCAACGTCGAGACCTATGTCGCCATGAAGCTGGAGATCGACAACTGGCGCTGGGCCGGAGTGCCGTTCTACCTGCGCACCGGCAAGCACATGGCCGACCGCGTGACCGAGATCGCGATCCGCTTCAAGCAGGCGCCGTACACCCCGTTCGCGGACACCGACATCAACGCGCTGCCGCCGAACTGGCTGGTGATCCGGCTGTCGCCCGACGAGGGCATCTCGTTGCAGTTCGAGGTCAAGCAGCCGGGCCAGGTGATGCAGCTCGCCGCCGTGCGGATGGACTTCAACTACGCCGACTGGTTCCCGCGCGAGCCGAACGTCGGCTACGAGACGTTGATCTACGACGTGATGATCGGCGACGCGACGCTGTTCCAGCGCGCCGACATGGTGGAATCGACCTGGCGCATCGTGCAGCCGGTGCTCGACGCCTGGGCCAAGGACAAAGCCGCGTTCCCCAACTACGCTTCGGGCAGCGACGGGCCGGCCGACGCCGACGCGCTGATCGGCCGCGACGCCAAGCGCGCCTGGCGCCCGGTCAGCGTCGCGGCGCAGCAGACCAAGGCCGCGGAGGCGACGCCGTGAGCGCGCAGCACGACATCAAGGTTCTCCTCGCGGACGTCGACGGCACGCTGGTGACGCAGGAGAAGGTGCTGACGCCGGATGCCATCGCCGCGGTGCGGGAGTTGCGCGACGCCGGGGTCACGCTGGCGCTGACCAGCGGCCGGCCGCCGCGCGGCATGGCGATGCTGGTCGAGCCGCTGCGGTTGGAGGGCGCCATCGCCGGCTTCAACGGCGGCGTGTTCGTCAACCCCGACATGAGCGTGATCGAGAGCCGCCGGATCGACCCGGACGTGGCGCGGCGGACGGTCGAGCTGATCGCGGGGCAGGGCCTCGATGTCTGGCTCTACACCGACGACCAATGGCTGATCCACAAGCAGGACGCGCCGCATGTCGCGCGTGAGGCCTGGACAGTGAAGTTCGATCCGGTGGTGGTGCCGGAATACACCGACGCGCACTACGCCCACGCGGTCAAGATCGTGGGCGTCTCGGACGACAAGGCGTTGGTCGAGCGCTGTGAAAAGGCGGCGCAGGACGAGCTGGGCGAGCACGCCAGCGCCGCGCGGTCGCAGCCGTACTATCTCGACGTCACCAACCACGAGGCCAACAAAGGCGCGGTCGTGGCGTTCCTGGCCCGCACGCTCGGCATCGCGCCGAAGCAGGTCGCCACCATCGGCGACATGCCGAACGACGTGCTGATGTTCCGCGCGGGTGGCTTCTCCATCGCCATGGGAAATTCGAGCGACCAGGTCAAGCGCGCGGCCAGCGCCACGACCGACAGCAACGAGCAGGAAGGTTTCGCCCGCGCGATCCGCGGCCTTATCCTGGGGCAGCCATCATGACCCCGGCGTTCGGCACCCTGCACGTGTTCGATGACGGCGAGGCCCTGGCGCGCGGTGCCGCGGATTGGCTGGTCGCGCACACGCAAGCTCTGGGCGACGACTTCGTGCTGTCGCTGTCCGGCGGTTCCACGCCCAAGCGCCTGTACGAGCTGCTGGCGCAGCCGCCCTATGTCGATCGCTTCCCCTGGGCGCACGCCGAGTTCACTTTCGGCGACGAACGCTTCGTGCCGCCCGAGGACCCGGCCAGCAACGCCCACATGGCGACCGAGGCGATGTTCGACCGCGTCCCGGTGCCGCCCGAGAACGTACATCGTGTCACCACGCTCGGCCTCTCCGCGGAGGCGGCGGCGGCCGAGTACGAGAGCACGCTGCGCCGCCTATACGGCGCCGACACGCTCGACCCGGCGCGGCCGTTGTTCGAGGTCACGCTGCTGGGCTTGGGCGAGGACGGCCACACCGCCTCGCTGATTCCCGGGCAGAAGGTGTTGCAGGAGCGCGCGCGCTGGGTCGATGTGGTGGCCGAGGGGCGGCCGGAGACGCGCGTCACCCTCACCTACCCGGCGCTCGACAGCAGCCGTTTCGTGGTGTTCCTGGTGCAGGGCGGGGGCAAGCGGGACGTGCTGGATCGCATCCTGTCCGGCGACGACACGTTGCCGGCATCGCGCGTCCGGCCGGTGGGCAGCGTGTTGTGGATGCTGGACCGCGCGGCCGCGGGACGTTGGGCGGAGGATGCCACGTAGCTCGATACGGTGAGATTCGCCCTATGCCGCCCGGTTTCCGGGTGTCACCAGACACCCACCAGCGCAAGCGGCGAGCAAACCCGCCTCCAGCGCGCTCGCGCGGTGCGCTGCCGTGTGTTCCCGCAACACCCGCTGGCGCGCCGCCTCGGCCACCGCCTCGCGCCGTGCCGGCGGCATGAGCAGTGCCGCCACGACCTGCGCGGTGGTGTCGGCCACGACGATCTCGCGGCCGACGCGAAGCACGCTGTCGAGCCCGTCCCAGCGGTCCGAGACGATCGGCGTGCCGCAGGCGGCGGCCTCGAACAACCGCACGCTCGGGCTGTGGCCGGCCATGACCATGTCGGCGCGGGTGATGTTCAGCGTCCAGCCAAGGCGGGAGTAGAACTCCGCGTGATCGGCCGGCGACACGTGCTCCATGCGTTCGACGTTGGCGGGCCAGTCGATCCCGTCCGGGTATTGCGGGCCGGCGACCACGAAGCGGCGCTCGGGCAGCAGGCGCGCCGGCTCGATCAACAGGCGTTGCAGCGTCGGTTGCCGGTCCGGGCTGTAGGTGCCCAGATACCCGAACTCCCAGCGCCGCGGGTGTTCGGTGCGGTGGTAGAGGTCCGGATCGACGGAACAGTACAACGCCTGCACCCGCTTCGGGTGATAGGTGGCGCAAAGCCGCTCCAGCGTCGGACCACCCGTGAACGATAAGTACAGGTCGAAGCCCGCGATCTGCTCGGCGCGCAGATAATCACAGTCGCCGCCAGCGAGCTTCGCCAGGGTCACGGGCGTGTCGATGTCGTAGAAGGCCAGGAGGCCGCGCACTTCGCGTTGCAACGACTCGATCACGACGGTGCCGTCGGGCACGAACGAACCCACGATCACCACGTCGGCGTCGCGGATTTGGCTGTGCCAACCAACAAGTTCGGGCAGCGAACCGTACAGCCCGAGCTCGCAGAACTCCGGGCGCGGCAGGTCGCGCTCGCGGGCGTACCAGGGCATGTCGCGTTCGAGGAACAGGATGTCGTGGCCGCGTGCCGCCAGGGCGCGTAGCAGGGCGCGATAGGTGGTGGCGTGACCGTTGCCCCAGGACGAGCTGAGACTGAGCCCGAGCACCACGATCCGCAACGGCGCGGTCATGCCGCCAAGCTCGCCGCCTTGCCGAGCACAGCCGAGCGAAGCAGCCCGTCCACCACGACCGCGCGCTGGGCATAGGTGTGCTCGGCCAGGACACGCGCCCGTGCCCGCGCGCCGATCTCGCGCGCCGCGTCCGCGGTGAGGTCGCGCACATGCTCGGCCACGTCCTGCCCGTCGCGCGCCACCAGGATTTCCTCGCCAGGTTCGAGGAACAGCTCGATGCCGTCCCAGGTGTCGGTGATGAGGCACGCCGCCGCCCCGGCCGCCTCGAACACCCGGGTCGCGGGCGAGAAACCGACCGCGGCCATGCTGTCGCGGGCCACGTTCAGCACCGCGCGCGGCGAGGCGTTGAAGGCGTTGTGCGCGGCCGTCGGCACGTGGCCGATCCGGCGCACGTTCGGCGGCATGGCCCTGTCTTCCCAGCCCGAACCGCCGATCAGGAACCGCTGGCCGGGAAGCCGCTCGGCGGCGGCCAGGAAGAACGCGTCGACGCGCGCCTCCCGGTCGGGTAGGCGGTTGGCCAGGAACGACAAATCGGCCGCGAATCCCGGTTCGGGTGGCACCGGGAAATGCGTGCCGGGATCGAGCGCGTTGTAGATCGGCGTGCAGGACGCGGCGCCGTGCGCCAGGTAGCGCCGCACCACTTCCGGGCCGCCGCCATAGGTCAGCACCATGTCGAGCCGGACCAGCGCCGTGCGCAGCGGATGCGTGGTGTGGGTGTCGATCTCGGCCAGGGTCGCCGGCGCGTCGACGTCCCAGAACAGACGCAGCGCGTCCGGCCGCGCCACGGTCATGACACCGGCCAGCAGCTCGTCGTCGAACACGCCGACGCCGCTCGCCTTCACCACCACATCGGCCTGGCGCGCGCCGTCGATGGCGGCGGCAAGGCCGGTGGCGGTGGCGGCGTAGACATGCACCCGCGCCCAGGGTGGCGGCTCGATGTCGCGATGGCTCTGGCGGTCGAAGGCGTCGGGCTCGTGGAACGTGATCTCGTGCCCGAGCGCGGCCAGCTCCGACAGCAGGCCGCGGTAATAGGTGGCGGCGCCGTTCCAGTACGACGACAGCAGGCTGGAGCCGTAGAACGCGATCTTCATGCCAGAGCCCCGGATTTTTGCAGGCGATCCACGAACCGCAGCAGCTCGTGGGCGCGGTGGGCACACGTGTGGCGTGCCGCGATGGTGGCTAGGCCGTGCTCCGCCAGCTGTCGCCGCAGTCCGGCGTCGCCGGCCAGCGCGCGCAGATGCGCCAGCATCTCGGCGCCGTCGCGCGCGACCAAATAGTCGCGGCCAGGCGTGAACAGGTGCTCGCTGTCCTGCCATGGCGCGCAGACCCGCGGGCTGCCGCAGGACAGCGGCGCGCACCCCCGGATGGGCGGGGTGCCGGGGCGCGTCGGGGTGTAGAAGCGACGCGGCACGTGGACGGTGGCGAGATGGCGGGCGAACACGCGCGGCGCCTCGGCGTTGGCGAGCCAGCCGTGGTAGCGGGCACCGAAGCGGCGCAGGGTTGCCAGCGCCGCCTCCGGGTAGCGCACGCCATGGATGTCGAGCGCGAGTCCGGCCTCGCGCGCCGGGCGCAACAGGAACTCGACCAGTTCCTCCGAGCGCTCCCCGTCGCCCCAGTTGCCGACCCAGACCAGGCCGTCGCGCGGCGCTTCGCCCGGCGGCCGGCGGAACAGGCGCGTGTCGGCGGCCTCGTGCAGCACCAGCACGCGCCGGTCCCAGCCCCAGTCGCGGTAGACCCGCGCCAACGCCTCGCCGAACGCCAGCACCGCGTCGTAGCCCGACAGGTCGAGCGCGCGCACCGCGTCGGGATCGCTCACCGCCCGGTGGTGGGTGTCGTGGAACATCAGCCGGAAGCGGCCAGCCCCCCGCAACGCGCCGAGGGCGGCCACCAGCCACGGCTCGTTCCATTCATGGACGATGACGAGATCGGCGTCCGCAACCAGGCCCGGCAGCTCGGCCGCGGTCTCGTAGACCCGCGGCGCCAATCCGGGGAAGGCGGCGTGGAACGCCGCCTCCGCCACCGAGCCGTGGTCGGCGATCAGGTTGTCCCTGCTCCAGCTCCGTGCCGGCTCGATCGCCTGCACGTCATGGCCCAGCGCCGCCAGCTCGCGCAGCAGGCCGCGCAGGAAATGCGCGTTGCCGTGGTTCCAGCACGACACCAGCGAGTGCGTGAAGTAGACGATCCGCACCGGCTACGCCGCCATCCGCGCCACGCCGCGATGCGCCGCGAGTGTGGTGTCCACCACGCGGGTGTGGGTGTAGCGCCCTGCCCGCTCGCGCGCGTCCGGGACGGTGTCGCCGTCGAGCGCCGAGCGCAGCGCGTGCGCGAAGCCCGCTGGATCGCGCGGATCGGCGAAGATGGCGCAGCCGTCCCACAGCTCGCGCAGCGAGGCGATGTCGGCCAGCACCAGCGCCATGCCGGCCTGCGCCGCCTCCAACACCGCCAAGCCGAACGGCTCGTAGCGCGACGGCGAGGCGAACACCCTTGTCGTCGCCATGCGTCGGCGCAGCGCGGCTGGGGACAGCGCGCCGAGCGGCGTCATGTGGCGCAACCGGATCGCGGCACCGTTCGGGCCGGCGAGCGCCCCGGCCGCGAACACCGGGGCGTCGAGCAGCGCCGCCGCGGCGTCGAGCGTCGCCATGCCTTTGCCCTCGTCCCACAGCCGGCCGGCGGTGAGCACCGCGCGGGCGCGCGCCGCCGAGGCGCAGGCACCCGGATCGGACCCGTTATGGACGACCCGCACCGGCAAGTCGGCGCCGTGCACGCGGCGAAGCTCGGCGGCGAAGGCGTGGCTCGGCGCCAGCC
>CAXTVL010000053.1:0-11740 GCA_964247515.1 uncultured Acetobacteraceae bacterium
GCCGAGCAGCGCGCCTCGGCGCGCGGGCAGCGCGGATGGAAGCGGCAGCCGGAGGGTGGGGCGAGGGGGCTCGGCACCTCGCCGGTCAGGATCACCCGGTCGCGCTGCCGTCCCTCCTCGGCCGAGGGCACCGCCGAGAGCAGCGCGTCGGTGTACGGGTGCGCCGGCGAGACGAACATCGGCTCGGTCGGCCCGATCTCGACGATGCGGCCGAGGTACATGACGGCGACGCGGTCGGCCACGTGCTTCACGACGGCGAGGTCGTGGGCGATGAAGAGGTAGGACAAGCCCAGCCGGCCTTGCAGGTCCTTGAGCAGGTTCACGACCTGGGCCTGGATGCTGACGTCGAGTGCGCTCACGGGCTCGTCGAGCACGACGAGGGCGGGTTCGACGGCCAGGGCGCGGGCGATGCCGATGCGCTGGCGCTGGCCGCCGGAGAACTCGTGCGGGTAGCGGCCGAGGTGCTCGCGCTGCAAACCCACCAAATCCATCAGCTCGTGCTGGCGGGCCGCGACGCGCCGGTTGTCCCAGTCGGTGTGGACGCGCATCGGCTCGGCCAGCAGGTCGCCCACCCGGCGTCGCGGGTTGAGCGAGGCGTACGGGTCCTGGAACACCATCTGCATCCGCGGCCGCAGCGGGCGCAGCCGGCGCTCGCTCATGGCGCTGATGTCGGTGTCCTCGAACCGGACCTGGCCGCCGGTCAGCTCGTACAGCCGCAGCAGGCAGCGCCCGAGCGTGCTCTTGCCGCAGCCGCTCTCGCCCACCAGCCCCAGCGTCTCGCCGCGCGCCACCGCCAGCGACACGCCGTCGAGCGCGTGCACCACCTGCTTGCCGCCCGGCTGTAGCGCGCCACCGACCGGGAAGTGCTTGGTGACGCCGACCGCCTCCAGCAGCGGCGTCACGCGGCGGCCCTGGGTTGCGGCCACTCGCGCTGCTCCTCCGCCAGCCAGCAGGCGATGTCCTGCCCGCCGCGCGAGGTGAGCGGCGGCATCTGCGCGCAGCGGTCGTGCCGGTGGGTGCAGCGCGGCTGGAACGGGCAGCCCTGCGGCAGCCGGGCCAGCAGCGGCGGGCTGCCCGGGATCGACGGCAGCCGGCGCGGGCGCGGGCCGTGCATCGGCGGGATCGAGTTGAGCAGCCCCATCGTGTACGGGTGGCCGGGGTGGCGGAAGATGTCGGCCCGGCCGCCGCGCTCGGCTATGCGCCCCGCGTACATCACCATCACCCGGTCGGCGATCTCGGCCACCACGCCCATGTCGTGCGTGATCAGCAGGATCGACGAGCCGAAATCGGCGCGCAGCCGGCGCAGCAACTGGAGTATCTGCGCCTGCACCGTGACGTCGAGTGCCGTGGTCGGCTCGTCGGCGATCAGCAAGGCGGGGTTGCACGACAGCGCCATGGCGATCACCGCGCGCTGCCGCATCCCGCCCGAGAGCTGGTGCGGGAACCGCTCGGCCTGCTGGCGCGGGTTGGGCAGCCCCATCTCGCCCAGCAGCTCGATGGCGCGCGCGTGCGCGGCGCGGGCCGAGAGTTTCGAGTGCGCGCGGACCTGTTCGGCGATCTGCCAGCCGATCGTGTACACGGGCGTCAGCGCCGTCATCGGGTCCTGGAAGATCATGGCGATGCGCTCGCCGCGGATGCGCCGCCAGGCGCTGCCGGACAAGCCGACCAACTCCTGACCCTGGAACTTGACCGAGCCGCTGACGACCGCGTTGGGGTCGTTGATCAGGCCCATGATCGCCATGGCCGAGAGCGTCTTGCCGCTGCCGCTCTCGCCCACGATGCTGACGATCTCGCGCTCGCCCAGCGACCAGGAGACGTCGTCCACGGCGCGCAGCAGGCCGCGCTCGGTGCGGAACGAGACCGTGAGGTTGCGGATGTCGAGCAGCATCAGGCGCGCACCCTGGGATCGAGCGTGGCATAGACGATGTCGACCACGGCGTTGGCGGCGACGACGAAGAACGCCGCGTACATCACCGTGACCATGATCATCGGCAGGTCGAGCGATTGCAGCGCCTCGAAGGTCAGCTTGCCGACGCCGTGGATGTCGAACACCACCTCGGTCAGCAGCGCGCCGCCGCCGACGAGCGCGCCGAAATCCAGGCCGAACAGCGAGACGAACGTGACCAGCGAGGTGCGCAGCGCGTGGCGCAGCAGCACCCGGCGCTCCGACAGGCCCTTGGCGCGCGCGGTGCGGATGTAGTCCTCCTCGTAGGCCTCGATCAGGCTGGCGCGCAGCACCCGGCCGTAGATGCCGATGTAGAGGATCGCCAAGGTGAACCATGGGATCAGCAACGCCTTGAACCAACCCCACGGGTCCTCGGTCAGCGGCACGTAGCCGAGTGCCGGCACCCAGGAGAACATCCAGGTGTCGTGCAGCCGGCTCTGGGTCAGCAGGTTGGCGACTTCGCCCACCCAGAACACCGGCATCGAGATGCCGATCAGCCCCAGGATCATCAGCAGCCGGTCCGGCAGCCGGTTGCGCGTGGCCGCCGCGACGGTGCCGATCAGGATGCCGAACACCACCCAGACCACGGCGGCGCCGAACACCAGCGACAGCGTCGCCGGCACCGCGTCGATGATCGCCGGGATCACCTTCTGGCCGCGGTTGACGAAGCTGGTCAGGTCGCCGGTGACGAACAGCCGCTTCATCAGCAGGCCGTACTGCACCGGCATCGACTGGTCGAAGCCGAAGCTGTGGCGCACGGCGGCGAGGATTTCCGGCGTGGCGTTGCGCCCGGCGATGCGCGCCGACGGGTCGGAGCCGGGGGTCGCGAAGAAGATCAGGAACACCAGGATGCTGATGCCGAACATCACGAACAGCATCTGCCCGAGCCGGCGCACGACGGTGAGCAGCACCTACTCGGCCCCCACGCGCAATTTGGCCTTGGGGTCGAGCGCGTCGCGCACGCCGTCGCCCAGCACGTTGAGCGCCAGCACGGTGACGACGATGGCGAGCCCGCCGGCGATGGCGACCAGCGGGCGGGTGTAGATCAGCGACTGCCCGTCCTCGATGATGGTGCCCCAGCTCGCCTCGGGCGGCTGCACGCCGATCGACAGGAATGACAACGCGCTCTCGGTCAGCATGTTCAGCGCCATCATCAGTGGCGCGAACACGATCAGCGTCGTGGTGACGTTGGGCAGCACGTCACGCACCAGGATGCGCAGCGGCGGCACGCCCAGCGCGCGCGCCGCCAGCACGAAGTCGCTGCGCTTGAGGCTGAGCACCTGGCCGCGGATCGGCCGCGCCACGTATGGCACGTAGACGATGCCGATGATGAGGATCGGCAGGGCGAGGCTGCCGGAGCCGATGGTGATCGGGCCGATCTGGATGCCCTGGCTGATCAGCACGATCGAGAGCGAGATCGCCAGCAGGTAGATCGGGAACGCCCACAGCACGTCGAGCAGGCGCGACAGCACGGCGTCGACGATGCCGCCCGAGAAGCCGGCGAGCACACCGATCAGGCCCGCCAGCACCAGGCAGATCAACGTGGCGATGCCGGCGATCAGCAGCGAGTTGCGGCCGCCGTACAGCAACCTTGCCATGACGTCGCGGCCCTGCGCGTCCGAGCCCAGGAAGTACCGCCCGCGCCAGGTCGGCCCGATCGGGGTCAGGCCCAGCGCCAGGCCGCCTTCCTCCGGCTGCATCACCGGCACGTCCTGGCCGCCAACGCTGATGGTGCCGTCGACGTTGGAGGTGAACGGGTCGGTGTTGGCGATCCGCGCGGCGTAGACCGGCGCCAGCACGCAGGCCGCGACGATCAGCGCCAGCAGCAGCAGCGCCGCCATCGCCGCGCGGTCCTGGCGCAGCTTGCGCAACGCGGTGGCCCACGGCCCCCGCGCTGGCGGGGCCGCGACGGTCGCGGCCGTCCCGAGCGGGACGGCCGTCTCGATGGTCAGGTCGGACAAGGCGTTACTTCACCCACGCTTGGTCGAACACCATGTGCGACTGCTCGGAGAAGGTGTAGTTTCCGAGCCGGGCGGACACCAGGTCCAGGTTCTTCGGCTGGAACAACGCCACCGCCGGCGCGTCGTCGGTCACTTTCTTGTCGATCGCCGACCACATCTTGTACGCCGCCGGCTTGTCGGTCACGGCCGTCACCAGCGCCTGCTTCATCTCGTCGTCGAGCGGCTTGTTGCAGTAGCCGGCGATGTTGATCGACGAATCGGAGCCGGGGTTGAAGCTCGAGCAGCCGAACAGGACGTAGATGAAGTCCGACGGCGCCGGGTAGTCCTGGTACCAGTCGGTCAGGCTGGCCTGCACCTTGTTGTTGGTGTTCTGGATGTAGGTGAACTGGATGTTCGAGCTGATCGCCTTGACGCTGGCCTTGTAGCCGATCGCGTTCAGCACGCTCTGCAGGTAGACGCCGATGCTCTTCTCGACCACCTTGTCCGAGGTGATCAGCGTCACTTCCTGTCCGGCGGTGCCGCTCTCCTTCACCAGTTGCTTGGCTTTCGCCAGGTCGGGCTTGGTCCACTTGGTGCCGGGGTTCTGGGTGTATGGGCAATACGCCGTGTAGCCGCCCATGCCCACCGGGAGCTGCTGGCACAGCGGCGCGCCGAGGTTCTGGCCGCCGAACAGGTTGACGATGGCGTGGCGGTCGACCGCGTAGGCCACCGCCTGCCGCGCCTTGACGTTGTCGAAAGGCGGCAGCCGCGTGTTCAGCGGCATGTAGTAGTAGGCCAGGAGGTTGCCGATGTGCAGCAGGTTCTTGTGCTTGCCGCTCAGCTCCGCCAAGCGGTCGAGCGGCTTCTCGTCGAACATGTAGTCGTACTGGCCGTTCAGGATCGCCGTGACTTCGGCCTCGTCCTGCAGGCCGATCGACCAGTCGATCTCGTCCGGGTAGCCCTGCGGCTGCGCGTCCGCGCTCCACTCCTTGAAGTGCGGGTTGCGCACCAGGATCGCCGCCTTGTTCGGGTCGTAGCTCTTGATGGTGTAGGCGCCGGTGCCGGGCATCGGCGAGGTGCCCAGATCCTTGGGCGGCGTCGAAGCCGGGATGATCGAGGCGAACGGCGTCGACATCTTGTAGAGGAACTCGCTGTCCGGCGCGGTCAGGTGGAAGGTCACGGTGCGCGCCGCCTCGTCGGCGACCACGCCGCCGTCCAGCGTGCAGCTCGCGGGCGTCTTGAGGCAGGCGTCGCTGCCCACGATGATGTTGTACCAGCTTCCGGCGTTGGGGTTCGACACCTTGAACAGCCGCTGGAACGAGCCCACCACGTCCTTGGTGGTCACGTCGCTGCCGTCGGCGAACTTGATGCCGGAGCGCAGCTTGAACACGTAGGTCTTGCCGCCGTCCTGCGGCTCCGGGATCGCCTCGGCGAGGTCGGGCACCACGGTGTTGCTGTCGTGGCCGCCGACCTTCTTGAACGCGACCAGGCCGTCATAGACCATGGCCGCGAGTTCCCAGCCCTTGACCTCGTAGTTGATCTGCACGTCGAGCGATCCGGTGCCGCCCGAGGCGGTCAGCTTCAGCGTGCCGCCGGAGTGCTGCTTCAGCAACGCGGCGCGGTCGGCGGCGGCGTGTCCGTGGCCGGGCAGCCGCCCCATCGTCAGGGCGACGAGCGCGCCGCCGGCGCCGAGCAGGCGTTTCTTGGTCATGGCTAACCCTTTCTGAATCCGAACCGGCACCGCATTCGGCAAAATCCGGCGCAGGTCAAGCCTGTCCGACCGCGTCACTTCACCCAAGCCTGCGACAGCAGCATGTGCGCCTGGTCGGAATGCGTGTAGTTGCCGAGCCGGGCCGAGACCAAATCCAGCTCCTTCGGCTGGAACAGCGACACCGCGGCCACGTCGTCGGTCAGCTTGCGGTCGACCGCCGCCCACATCCGGTCGGCGGCCGGCTTGTCGGTCACGGCCGTCGCCAACGCCTGCCGCATTTGCGCGTCGACCGCCTTGTCGCAATAGCCCGAGATGTTGATCGACGAATCGGAGCCGGGATTGAAGCTCGAACAGCCGAACAGGACGTAGAGGAAGTCCGACGCCGCCGGGTAGTCCTGCACCCAGGCGGTGAGGCTCGCTTGCACCTTGTTGTTGGTGTTCTGGATGTAGGTGAACTGGATGTTGGAGCTGATCGCCTTGACGCTGGCCTTGTAGCCGATCGCGCTCAGCACGCTCTGCAGGTAGACACCCTGGCTCTTCGCCACCGCCTGATCAGAGGTGATGAGTGTCACCGCCTGCCCGGCGGTGCCGCTCTCCTTCACCAACTGCTTGGCGCGGGCGAGGTCCGGCTTGGTCCATTTGGCGCCGGGGTTCAGCGTGTATGGGCAATACGCCTCGAACCCGCCCATGCCGACCGGCAGTTGCTGGCACAGCGGCGCTGCGAGGTTGGGGCCGCCGAACAGGTTGACCATGGCGCGACGATCGACCGCGTAGGCCACCGCCTGCCGCGCCTTCAGGTTGTCGAACGGGGGCAGCCGGGTGTTGAGCGGCAGGTAGTCGTAGGCGAGCTGGTCGCTGATATGCAGCAGGGTCTTGTGCTTGCTGCCGAGTTCGGCCAGACGGTCGAGCGGCTTCACGTCGTACATCCAGTCGTATTGGCCGTTCAGCACCGCCGTCACCTCGGCCTCGGCCTCCAACCCGAACGAGTACTCGACCCGGTCGGGGTAGCCGGCCGGCTGGGCGTCGGCACTCCATTCGCGGAAGTGCGGGTTGCGGACCAGGACCGCTGCCTTGTTCGGGTCGTAGCTCTGGATCACGTACGGCCCGGTGCCGGGCATCGGCGCGGTGCCGAGGTCGTGGGCCGGCGTGTCGGCCGGGATCACCGAGGCGAACGGCGTCGAGAGCTTGTAGAGGAACTCGCTGTCCGGCGCGGTCAGGTGGAACGTGACCGTGCGCGCCGCCTCGTCGGTGGCGATGCCGCCGGACAGCGTGCAGGTGGCGGGCGCCTTGAGGCAGGCATCGGCGCCCACGATGACGGTATACCAACTGCCGGCGTTCGGACTGGCGATCTTGAACAGCCGTCGGAACGAGGCGGCGACGTCCCGCACCGCGACGTCGCGCCCGTCGGAGAACTTGATGCCGGGCCGCAGCTTGAACACGTAGGTCCGGCCGCCGTCCTGCGGCGCCGGGATCGCCTCGGCGAGGTCGGGCACCACGGTGTCGCTGGCGGCGCCGCCGACTTTCTTGAAGCCGACCAGACCGTCATAGACCATGGCGGCCAACTGCCAGCCCTTGTCCTCGTAGTTGATCTGCACGTCGAGCGAGCCGGCGCCGCCGGCGGCGGTCAGCTTCAGCGTGCCGCCGGAATGCTGCGCCAGCAGCGCCGCGCGGTCGGCGGCGTGGCCCGTGCCAGGCAGCAATGCCACCAACAGCGCCGCCATAAACCTGCGCGTCATGTCATGCCTCGTCGAGAAACCCGGCGACGGTGCGCATGAACAGCGGCCTCTCCTCGACATGCGGCAGGTGGCTCGATGCCATGAACACGACCTGCCGCACATCGGGCACGCTGTCCAGGAACGGCCGCTGCGTCAGCGGCGTCGCCTCGTCGTATCGGCCGGACAGCAGCAGCGTCGGCACCGCGATACGGTCGAGCCGGTCCTCGATCGTCCAATGGCGCAGGGTGCCGACGACGTGGAACTCGGTCGGCCCGTTCATGGTGTGGTACACCGTCGGGTCCTCGTCGATCGCGGCGAAGGTGCGCGCGACCTCGGGCGGCCACGGGATGCGGCAGACGTGGCGGTCGTAGAAGGCGCGGCTGGCGGCGAGGTATTCCGGATGCTCCAGCGTACCCGCCGCCTCGTGCCGCGCCAGCGCCGCCCGGGTTGCCTCCGGCAGCTCGGCCCGGAGCCGGTTGGCCTCGGCGACCCAGGTGCGCAGCGAGGCCGGGCTGTTGGCGATCACCAGCCGGCGCAGGCCGGGCGGACGGCGGACGGCGTGCTCGGCCGCCAGCATCCCGCCCCAGGACTGGCCCAGCACGTCGTAACGGCCGGAGACGCCCAGGTGCGCCAGCAAATTGTCCAGCTCGTCGAGGAACAGCCCCACGGTCCAGAAGCCCGGGTCGGCGTCGCGCAGATGGGTCGAGCGCCCGTTGCCGATCTGGTCGTAATGCACCACGGCGTGCCCGCCGTCGGCGAGATCGACCAGGCTGTCGAGGTAGTCGTGGGTGCAGCCGGGGCCGCCATGCAGCGCCACCAGCGGCGGCTTGGCCCCGCCCAATTCGCCGGTCACGCGATACCACGTCCGATATTCGCGGAACGGCGCGAACCCCTCTGTCTGCCGCACCTGCTCCGCACCCCTGTCACCTGGCGGCAATCTGAGCAAAGCTCGTGCCGCAACACAAGGAGGCGACCGGATGGCGCACCAGCACGCCGCGCACACGCTGCACGCCCACCAGCACCACCACGGCTGGGACAACGCGCTGGCGCCGGCGCTGACCGTGGCGCCCGGCGAGACGGTGACGTTCGAGACGGTCGATGCCTCGGGCGCGCAGCTCTCGGCCAGCTCGACCCTGGCCGACCTGAAGGCGCTCGATTTCGGCCGCATCAACCCCGTGACCGGCCCGGTGTTCGTGGACGGGGCGGCGCCGGGCGACGTGCTGAAGGTGACGGTGCTCGGGTTCGCGCCCTCCGGCTGGGGCTGGACCGCCAACATCCCGGGCTTCGGCCTGCTCGCCGACCAGTTCCCCGACCCGGCGCTGCACCTCTGGAAATACGACGCTGGCAGCCTGGCGCCGGCCGCGTTCGGCGCAACGGCGCGGGTGCCGCTCAAGCCGTTCTGCGGCACCATCGGCCTGGCGCCGGCGGCGCCCGGCTTGCCCCGCATCGTGCCGCCGCGCCGCGTCGGCGGCAACATGGACGTGCGCGACCTCGCCGCCGGCGCCGAGCTGTTCCTGCCGGTCGAGGTCGCGGGGGCGCTGTTCTCGGTGGGCGACACCCACGCGGCGCAGGGCGACGGCGAGGTCTGCGGCACCGCGATCGAGAGCCCGATGACGGTGACGCTGCGCTTCGACCTGCTGCGCGCGACCCCGCTCAAGTTCCCCCGCCTCGTCGTGCCCGGCCCGGTGACGCGCCACCTCGACGCGCGCGGCTACGAGGTCGCGACCGGCATCGGCCCCGACCTGATGCGATGCGCGCGCGACGCGGTCTCCGGTATGATCGACCTGCTGGGCGCGCAGCACGGCATGGCGGCGGTGGATGCCTACATGCTGTGCAGCGTCTGCGCCGACCTGCGCATCAGCTCGATCGTGGACGCGCCGAACTGGCTGGTCTCGCTGTATCTGCCGCGGGTGGTTTTCGGGTAGTATCCAGCCGGGCACGTGTTGCGGAAGGAGTGCAAACAATGGGCGTCGTGGGAGAGAAGCTGGATCAGGACGGAGACCGAAAGGCGAAATTGGCGGCTTTGCGAAAGAAGCTGAATGACTCCATCGCCGAGGGCGGCGGATACAGTGACGACGAGGTGGCAGCACTGATCGAAGCGGATATGGCGGAGTTGGCCAAGGCTGGTCTGTAGGTGCGGCGGCTTGTCTATCTACCTTCGGCAAGCCGTGACTTGAGGGCGATCGCCGCATACATTGCCAGGGAGAGCCGACATCCGGCAGCGGGCAACGAGTTCGCGCGTGTGCTGCGGGCGCAATGCAAGAAGCTGGCGATGCTGCCCGGGAGCCTTGGCAGAGCGCGGCCAGAGTTGCGCCGCGACATGCGGAGCTTCGCGATCAAGGGCTACGTCATATTCTTCCGCTACGAGGGACAAAAGCTCGAAGTGGTGAATGTGCTGCATGGCCAGCGCGACCAGGCTGCGTTTTTTCAGGACGACGACGAGTAGGCAGCCAAGCGCGCGGCGTGGCGTTCAGGATCGCGGGCGGCCGCCTGCCGCATCAACCCGCCAGGGAGCAAACACGATGGAATACCGCCAACTCGGCCGCTCGGGCCTGAAAGTGTCGGTGCTGACGATGGGCACCATGACCTTCGGCGGCGGCGGCAATTTCGGCAAGGTGGGCGACACCGGCGTCGCCGGCGCCACCCGCCAGATCGACATGTGCCTCGATTCCGGGGTCAACTTCATCGACACCGCCGACATCTACTCGAAGGGCGTCTCCGAGGAGATCGTGGGCGAGGCGATCGCCGGCAAGCGCGACCAGTTGCTGATCGCCACCAAGGCGCGCTTCCCGATGGGCGAGGGTCCGAACGACGCCGGGCTGTCGCGCCACCATCTGATCGCCGCCTGCCACGCCAGCCTGAAGCGGCTCAAGCTCGACCACATCGACCTCTACCAGGTCCACGAATGGGACGGCCTCACCCCGGTCGAGGAAGTCACGGCGGCGCTCGACACCTTGGTCAGGCACGGCCACGTCCGCTACGTCGGCGTGTCGAACTTCTCCGGCTGGCATCTGATGAAGACGCTGGCCGCCGCCGACCGGGGACACGAGGCGCGCTTCGTCTCGCAGCAGATCCATTACACGCTGCAGGCGCGCGAGGCGGAATACGAACTGGTGCCGATCTCGCTCGACCAGGGGCTCGGCATCCTGGTCTGGAGCCCGCTGGCCGGCGGCCTGCTGTCGGGCAAGTACCGGCGCGGCCAGCCGCACCCCGAGGGCTCGCGCCACCTGACCGACTGGGGCGAGCCGCCGGTGCGCGACGAGGCCAAGCTGTACGACATCGTGGAGGCCCTGGTCGGCGTGGCCGAGGCGCGCGGCGTCTCGGCGGCGGAAGTGGCCTTGGCCTGGCTGCTGACACGCCCGGCTGTGACCTCGGTCATCGTCGGCGCCCGCACCGAGCAGCAGTTGGCCGCCAACCTGAAGGCCGCCGAACTCAAGCTGACCGAGGCGGAGGTCGCGGCGCTGGAGGAGGTGAGCCGCCCGCCGCTGCTCTACCCGTACTGGCACCAGGCCCGGACCGCGTCCGACCGGCTCGGCCCGATCGACATGACCCTGCTCGGGCCGTACGTGAAGAAGTAGCGTCAGCCCCGGCGGCGGCGCGGCAGCATCGCGTAGAGCAGCCCCGCCGCCGCCAGCCCGATCGGCAGCCGGTGGCGCTGCGCCCACATCTGCGTGCTGCGGGTGCGTGCCACATGGGCGAACGGCCCCGCGACCGGCGACGCCAGCTTCGGCGGCTCGAACAGCGACGGGTCGCGCACCGCCGCCACCTCGGCGCGCGACGTCATCTGGGTGATGACGCCGACCCGTGCCGCCACCTGGTCCAGCACGCCGGGCAGCAGCCGGTTCATCCAGGCGAATTGCGCCGAGCTACCGCTGATGCGCAGCTCGCGCCGCCGCTCGCTGACCGCGAGCCAGATCGCCTCGGCGACCAGCTCGGGCGCGTAGACCGGCGGCGGCGGGGCAGGGCTGTGGCCGGCGTGGTCGCCGGTCATGCGCATCCCGGCGTGGCTGAAGAACGGCGTGTTGACCGCCGGCGGGTGGACGATGCCGAGATGGATCGGGCTGTGGTCGTGCATCAGCTCGGCGCGGACCGCCTCGGTGAAGCCGCGCAAGGCGAATTTCGCGGCGCAGTAGGCGGATTGCAGCGGCACCGTGCGGAAGCCCACGGCGGAGGCGACGTTGACGATGCTGCCGCGCCCGCGCGGCGCCATCGCCGCCAGCGCCGTGCGGGTGCCATGGACCGCGCCCATGAACGTCACGTCGACGACGCGGCGGAACTCCGCCTCGGTCATGTCGGTGAAGCGGGCGAAGAAGCTGGTTCCGGCGCAGTTGATCCAGACCTCGGGCGGTCCCAGCTCGCGCGCCAGCGTGTCCGCGGCACCCTGCAAGGCCTCCGCGTCGGCGACGTCGGCGCGCGCGGTCGCGACATG
>CAXTVL010000054.1:0-11728 GCA_964247515.1 uncultured Acetobacteraceae bacterium
AGTCGGCCAGCGACGGCCAAAGGACGTCATTCACCACAGCGACCAGGGCAGCCAATATACGTCCGTGGCATTCGGCAAGCGCTGCGGCGAGGCTGGCGTGCGTCCCTCGATGGGGTCGGTGGGTGACGCTTACGACAACGCCATGGCCGAGAGCTTCTTTTCGACCTTGGAAGCCGAGCTGCTGAGCCGCCGCCGGTTTGCATCCCAGGCCAAGGCGCGCATGGCCTGCTTCAGCTACATCGAGGGCTGGTACAACCTCGTCAGACTGCACTCGGCCCTGGGCTACCGTTCTCCCATCGCCTACGAAGCCGACATGCAAACAGCAGAAGCCGACACGTAGTCCTCAAATCCACAAACCGTCCACGAGATCGGGGCAACCTCAACCCCAGTCGCGGCTGGGCGTGATGCTTCCCTTTGGCGCGGCCGGCAGGACAAAGGCAGCTTTCTGGGTGACTGCGGCACAAGTTACCCGCCTGGCCAGCGCTACCGTGCTACGCCGCCGTGACCGGCGACGGTGGGCTGCAGCCTACCATGCCGGAGGAGCCCGGCGCAGCCGGTTCGGGCGCGCGTTACCACAAGAAATGTACGGTTTTGACCTAAAGACCTGCCGTGGCCATTTGCACAAGCCGAGAAATCAATGACTTGGTCCCGGCTGGAACATCATTGCCCATGGTGTTGCGGACGGGTGCTTCTGGTTGTTTATCAGCGCTGCTGCTAGAAGGCTAGGTTGCCACAAACCTCACATCGAGACGGGTTTGCGGTGTTGCCGGCGAACGAGCGATTGAGACGGCTATGCTGCGGGAGGAAGCGGCCGGGATAAGAAAGGAGCCGAGGTGGCAAAGCCAACGCCCAACGTGGTGGCGCGCGCGGAACCGGTGCCGGAGGGGCCATACGAACTTCCGGGTGACGCCGGTTCGGCCAACCTTGCAAACCGATCCATGCTGCACATCGTCGAGACGGTTGACCGGCTGATACAAGCGACACTGCGCAACCTCGAACTTCCGGCCGGCCTGCGCGACCTGCCGGCCATCCTGCATCTTGTGCAAGGCCACCTGTCCGGCCGCCTCGTCACCCGCGCCTCGCTGGGCGGGGCTTCCGGGTTGTCGTATGGCACGGCGCACCGGCTGATCGACACGCTGATCGACGCCGGGCTGATCGTCGAGCGCCCGCGCACCAGCAGCGGCAAGGCGTTGTCGCTGCATCCGTCGCAGGACTTGCTGGCGCGTTGGCAGCGGTTTTCCGAGCAGGCCGGGGCCGTCGCCGGGCCGGCCACCGAGCTGGGGAGAAGTTCCCGGCCGCGCGCCGGGCTGCCGCCGCCGCCGGTGCTGGACGCGCGGCTGCACCTCGGCGGGTCGCTGCGGGTGCTGATGCACGCCGACCCGACGTTCGTGGCGATGACGTCCTTGAAGCGGCAGCTCGAGATGATGCTGGGGGTGCCGATCACCAGCCGCGCGCTGTCCATTGACCGACTGCACGAGGCGATCGAACAGAACAGCCGGCTCAAGGTGTCGGACTACGACATCGTGGCGTGCGACTTCCCGTGGTTCGGGGAGATGGCCGAGCAGGAGCGGTTTCTGCCGCTCGACGGCATGATGCGCGACAGCGACATGGACCTCGACGACTTCTATCCCGACGCGCTTGCCACCAGCCGGTTCGGCGGCGTGCAGTTCGGCATCCCGGTGCTGGCGACGGCCGAGCTGCTGGTCTACCGCCGCGACCTGCTGCTCGACGCCGGGGTGGCGCCTCCGCGCACCATGGCGGCGACGGTGGACGCGGCGCGGCGGCTGCACAACCCGGCGCGAGAGGTGGCCGGGATCGCCTGGAACGGCGGGCGCGGCACGCCGGTTGGGCACACGTTTATGATGCTGCTGGGGGCTTACGGGCGGGCGATCCTGGATCTCCGCCCGACCAACTCCGGCTTCGACGCCGAACGCGTCAGCGGCGAGCAGATGCGGCCCACCTTCCTGTCGCCCGAGGCGGCAGGGACGGTCGAATACATGCGTGAGTTGCTGCAATATTCGCCACCCCACATCCTCCGCATGGCGTGGTGGGAGCGCGCCTCGGCCTACGCGCAGGGCCGCGCGGCGATGGCGTATTCGCATTCCCTGCTTGCCCCGCTCTACGAGCTCGACACGCGGTCGGTCGCGTATCGCAAGAGCGGCTACTTGCCGCATCCGCCAGGGCCGGCGGGGCGGCCGGTGGTGCCGATGGGAGGCTACGCCCTGGCGATCCCGGCCCGCATCTCGCCAGTGCGGATTGGACCGGTGTGGACGGCGTTGCGGGCGCTGACCTCTGCGAGCGCCTCCAAACTCTATTTGATAAACGGCAGCCTCGCGAGCCCGCGCGTGAGCGTGAGCCAGGACCCGGAGGTGCAGGCGCTGTCGCCGCTGATTGCCACCATCGATGAAATGTCGAGACGCGGGCTCGTGCGGATGTGGCCGCGCCCGCCGGTGCCAGGCATGGCGGAGATCATCGCCATCGCCGGCGACGAGATCCACGACGCCTTGAGCGGGGAGAAGTCCATCGACGCGGCGCTGCGTGGCGCACAGGAGCGGGCCGACCGGGTGATGCGCGCGCGCGGCCACTACTGAGCCATCACGTTCGTCCATTTTGGACGACTTACCGGGTTTACGCGCACAGCGCTTCCGGTAGTTTCCTCGTAGCGAAAGAAGAGGCGGCAACGCCGCTGAGGGAACGTCGATGAAGGCCATATTCCTGCCCGGAAACAAGCGGGTCGAATTGCGCGCGGTCGCCGTTCCGCAGCCCGGACCTGGCGAGGTTCTGATCGCGGTCCGCGCCTCCTGCATCTGCCGAAGCGACATGAGCCTCTATTATGGCGATGCCGTCCTCCCTGGCGTCACTCCCGGCGCCTGCGTCAGCGGCCACGAGCCGGCCGGGGTGGTGGAGGAGGTTGGTGCTGGCGTCGCGACGTTCCGTGCCGGCGACCGCGTGGCGGTGCATCTGGCGATCGGCTGCGGCACGTGCGCGCAGTGCCGTCGCGGCCTGTTCCATCTGTGCCCGACGTGGCGCTGCATCGGTTTCACCGCGGACGGCGGCAACGCCGAATACATCGTGGTGCCGGAGCGCAACTGCCTGCGCATCCCCGGGTCGATGTCCTTCGTGGCCGCCGCGATCTCGACCGACGCTTTCGGCACGCTCTACAGCGCCTGCCGCAAGCTCGGCGTGTCCGGCGCGTTGACGCTCGGCATTTGGGGTCTCGGCCCGATGGGCAGCGCCGGCGTGCTGGCGGCCAAGGCGCTCGGCGCGCGCGTCGTGGCGCTGGACCCGATCGCCGAGCGTCGCCACTTCGCCGAGGAGCTTGGGGCCGACGTGACGTTCGACCCGACCCAGCCCGGGACGCCGGACGAGTTGCGCGAGTTCACCCGTGGCGCCGGGCTGGAGGCGGCGATCGACTGCTCCGGCAATCCGGCGGGGCAGAACGCGATGCTGGACACGCTGGCCCCGCTCGGCCGCGCGGCGTTCGTCGGCGAGTCGCGCGAAACCATGATTCGGCCGAGCGAGCAGCTGATCCGCAAGCAGGCGACGCTGATGGGCTCATGGTATTTCGGGGCCGCCGAATACGCGGAGATCACCCGCGTGATCGAGGAGTGCCACATCGACCTCGGACGGCTCGCGACCCACACCTTTCCCGTCGAGGAGGCCGAGACGGCGTTTCGCATGTTCGACGCGCGCGAGACCGAAAAGGCCGTGTTCGTTTTCCAGGGAGGCTAGAATTGGCGTTCAAATACGCGTTCAACACTTGGTGCTATGGCTCGTTTCCGGTCTGGGTGCCGGCCTACCCGCTGGACGAGGTGATCCGCAGACTGGCCCGCATCGGCTACGATGGCATCGAGATCGGCTGTGCCGCCCCGCACGCCTGGCCGGCGCATCTTGATGCGAGCCGCCGTCGCGCGTTGCGCGACCTGATGGAGTCCGAGGGCATCGCCTGCGCCAGCCTGCTCCCGGCACCCGGCGGCGGCCCGGGCAACAACCCCGCCTCACCGCTGCCCGAGGAACGCGCGGCCACGATCGCGCACTACAAGGAGGTGATCGACCTGGCCGCCGACCTGGGCTCGCGGCGCGTCTTGTACGTCGCCGGCTGGCGCGTGTTCGGCACCGAGCAGAAGCAAGCGTACGAGTGGACCCTCGCCGCGATCACCGACATCGCCAAGCACGCGGCCGAGCGGGGCGTCACCATGTGCATCGAGCCGACGTCGGCCGACAGCAACCTGATCGACACGTCGTACGAGGCGCTGCAACTGCGCGCCGACAGCGGCGCCGACAACGTCCGCGTGATGTTCGACACCTACCACGCGCTGTACCGGAACGAGCCGAGTTCGGACTACGTGTACGAGATGGGCCCGCATCTCGGGCACGTGCATTTCGCCGACACCGACCGGCTGCCGCCCGGCGAGGGCAAGGTTGACTGGTTCGGCGTCATGCAGGCGCTGCGGGACGTGAAATTCGACGGTTACGTCACGATGGAGATCGGCTTCAACACCCGTGCCCGCGAACCGGACCGCTACGCGCGCGCCGCGCTGCTCCACTGCAAGGCGGTCGAAAAGCAGCTCGGCTAATAATCCTTGGGAGGATAACGACCATGCGTAAAACCCTGCTCCAGGCCACCGCCGCGCTGGCGCTGCTGGCCTATGGCGTTCCCGCCCGTGCCGCCGACCCGGCGCAGGCGATGAAAGACCTCGCGACCCATATCCTCGTAACCGGCGCGCATGGCGAGCAGGCATCGCCGATCTCCTCGGTGTCCCTGACCGCGGAGGAGCTCCAGAAGATCAAGGACATGCACGCCACGGCGGCGATCGTCATGCACTATGGCGGCAATGACTGGTCGCGCGCGCAGGTGGAAGCGCTCAAGGCCAAGTTCAACAGTATGGGCATCCGCGTGGTCGCCGTGACCGACGCCGGGTTCAAGGCAGAGAAGCAGGTGTCCGATGTCGAGACGGTGATGGCGCAGAAGCCTAGCATCATCGTCGCGGCACCCGTTGATCCCGCCGCCACCGCATCCGCGTTCAAGGCGGCCGCCGACGCGGGGGTCAAGATCGTGTTCATGAACCAGTCGCCCAATGGCATGGTGGCCGGCAAGGATTTTGTCTCCGTGGTGTCGGCCGACGAGTACGGCAACGGCGTCGCCTCGGCGCTGCTGCTGGGCCGGTCGCTGAACGGCAAGGGCGAGGTCGGCCTGGTGTTCCACGCGGCCGACTTCCACGTCACGCGTCAACGCTACGAAGCGGTCAAGAAGACGCTGGCCGACGACTTCCCCGGCATCAAGGTGGTGGCGGAGCAGGGCATCGGCGGCCCCGACTTCCCCGGTGACGCGGAAAAGGCGGCGTCGGCGATGTTGACCTCGCACCCGCGCATCAAGGGCATCTGGGCGGTGTGGGACGTGCCGGCCGAAGGCGTCATCTCTGCGGCGCGCAACGCCGGCCGTGACGATCTGGTGATCACCACGATCGACCTCGGCGAGAACGTCGCGATCGACATGGCGTCGGGCGGCTACGTCAAGGGCCTCGGCGGCCAGCGGGTCTACGACCAGGGCCTGACCGAGGCGACGCTGGCCGGCTACGGCCTGCTCGGCAAGACGGCACCGGCGTACGTGGCCTCGCCCGCGCTGCCGGTCGACAAGGAAAACCTGCTGGCGTCGTGGCAGACCGTCTATCACGTGCCGGCCCCGGACAAAGTCGGCAAGAGCATGGATTAGCCGCCTGCGGCCGGGTGCCACCTCGCCCGGCCGCCACCCCATCAGAGTTGGAATATGCGTATGGACATGGTCGTCGATGCTGCCGCCGCGACGGACGCGGTGCGGATGCAGGGTGTCTCAAAGTCGTTTGGCGGAGTGCGCGCGTTGCGCAACGTCGACCTTCGGGTCAGGAGCGGCGAGATCCACGCGCTGCTGGGCGAGAACGGCGCGGGCAAATCGACGATCCTCAAGATCTTGAACGGCGTCTACTCGCCGGACGAGGGCACGATCGAGGTCGGTGGCAAGCCGCTCACCGACAACTCGCCGGAGGCGTCGCGACGCGCCGGCATCTCGATGATCTTCCAGGAGATGAGCTTGGTGCCGACCCTGACGGTCGCGCAAAACATCTTCCTCAACCGCGAGTTGCGATCTGGCGGGCTGATCGATGACCGTTTGGCGGAGAACAGGGCGCGGAGCCTGTTCGCCGAACTCGGCGTCGAGATCAACCCCCGCCTCCTGGTGTCCGAACTCAGCGCCGGCCAGCAGCAGCTAACCGAAATCGTCAAGGCGACGTCGCGCGACGCCCGCGTGCTGATCCTTGACGAGCCGAGCACGGCGCTGTCGGGTTCGGAGACCGAGCGCCTGTTCGCGTTCCTGGCCCGGCTCAAGGCCGAGGGTGTCGCGATCGTCTACGTCTCGCACCGCATGGACGAGATCTTCAAGATCGCCGACACCGCCACCATCCTGCGTGACGGGCAGCACGTGGTGACCGCCCCGATCGCGACGTTCACGCTGCAGTCGATGATCGAACAGATCGTGGGTCGCCGCGCCGGCGGCTTCCACGAGCCCGAAAAGACGACCCAGGGCGAGCCGCTGTTGGAGATGCGTGGGGTCAGCGGCATTCGTCGTCCGCGGCGTATCGACCTCACGGTCAATCGCGGCGAGGTCGTCGGCGTCGCCGGCTTGCTCGGCAGCGGCCGCAGCGCGCTGGCCCGCGTGCTATGCGGGGTCGATCGCATGACCGAGGGTGAAATCCGCGTCGGGGGCTCCGTGGTCAGGATCAGCAGCCCGCGCGACGCCATCGCCGCCGGGATCGTGCTGGTGCCGGAGGATCGCCGCCGCCAGGGCTTCGTCGCCGATCACAGCGTGGCCAGCAACATCCAGTTGCCGGTGCTGAGGCAGCTCAGCTCGTGGGCCTGGGTGCGCGCGGGACAGGCGCGGCGACTGGCCGACGATTCGATCGCGCAGTTGCGGGTCAAGACGGCGTCGCAGGACAGTCCGATCCGTACGCTGTCCGGCGGCAACGCGCAGAAGGTGGTCATCGCCAAGTGGCTCGCGACCAAGCCCGACGTGATCGTGCTGGACGAGCCGACCGCGGGCATCGACATCGGCAGCAAGGGCGAGATCGTCGCACTGATCCGAGACCTCGCGCGGCAGGGCAAGGCGGTGCTGATCCTGTCGTCGGAACTGGCCGAGTTGCTCGCCGCCTGCGACCGCATCGTGGTGATGTCCAACGGCGAGCTGGTGCGAACCATCACCCGCGCGGACCTCGACGCGGCGTGTGCCGGTGCGACCGACCCGGTCGAACGCTTGCAACTGGCGGAGCGGCAACTGCAATTGGCTTTGCAGCACCGCGCCCAGCAATACACGCGACCATTGAGTCGTGGCCCGCGCGGGGAGACGCCCGCCAACGCCGCCGACCTGGGTCTGACCGACGACGAGCTGACGCGACTGAGGGCGCTCAACGCTCGCGCCGCGATCGTGCTGCACTACGGCGACAACGACTGGTCGCGGGGTCAGCACGACGGGCTGCGTGGGCGGTTCGCCGAACTCGGCATCCGGGTGGTGGCGACGACCGACGCGGGCTTTGACGCCCGGCAGCAGGTGGCCGACATCGGGCAAGTGCTGCGCGAGCGCCCGGACGTGATCGTGTCCATCCCGACCGACCCCGCCGCCACCGCCGACGCCTATCGTGCGGCGGCGGGGCAGGGTGCCCGGCTGGTTTTCATGGACAACGTGCCGGACGGGTTTAGCGCCGGGACCGAGTATGCCGCGTGCGTTTCGGCCGACAACTATGCCGGCGGCGAGGCGGCGGCCAAGCTGCTTGGAGAGGCGCTGGGCGGCTCCGGCGAGGTCGGCTTGATCGGCCACGACGCGGCGTTCTTCGTGACCCGGCAGCGGCGGGACGGCGTCGTGGCCGCCTTGGCGCGTGACTTCCCAGGCGTCACGGTGGTCGAGGAGCGCGCGGTGGCCGGCCCGGATTTCGCCGCCGCGGCCCAAACGGCTGCTGCCGCGATGCTCGCGGCGCAGCCCGGCCTCGGCGCGATCTGGGCGGTGTGGGACGTGCCCGCGAAGGGCGTCGTCGCCGCGCTGCACATGGCCGGGCGTGACGGCGTGAAAGTTGTCACCCACGACCTTGGGTCCGAGGTCGCGGCCAACATGGTGGGTGGCGGCCCAGTGGTCGGCATCGTGGCGCAGCGCTGCTTCGACCAGGGCACCGCAGAGGCGACGCTCGCCGGCTACGCGTTGTTGAACAAGCCGGCTCCGGCGTACGTCGCCCTCCCCGTCCTGCCGGTCACGCGTGAGACGCTGCCGGACGCATGGGAGATCGTCTACCGCCAGCCGTCGCCGTTCACCTCCCTCATTCAAGGGCGTGCCGCATGAGCACCACGCAGACCGCCGTCATCGCACCGCGACGCTCCCTGCGGGAAGTGGTCGCCGCCTCGTGGCGGAAGAACATCATCTACCTGGGCTTCGTCGCGATCTTCCTGATCTTCGCGGTGACACTCAGCAGCCGCGGCTTCCTCGACCCCAACAACCTGCTGAACATCGTTCGCCAGACCGCGGTGATCGCGATCATGGCGGTCGCGATCACGTTCGTGCTGTCGGCAGGCGAGATCGACCTGTCGGTCGGCGCCGTCGCGGGGCTGGCGTCCGTCACCACCGCCATGGCGATCGACTTCGGCGGCTGGCCGCTCGGCGTCGTGGTCGGGCTGCTCACCGGGTTCGTCGTCGGACTCGGCAACGGTGTGCTGACCACCCGGATCGGCATCCCATCCTTCCTCACCACGCTGGCGATGTTGGGCATCGCGGGTGGCGCTTCACGGTGGATCAGCGACACGGCGGCGATCCCGATCCTCAGCCGTGGCTACGCGTTCTGGTTCGGCGGCGGCAACCTTGGGCCGGTGCCAATCCTGCTGATCTGGATGCTGCTCGCCGCGATCCTCGGCCACCTCGTGCTGCGCCGGACGACGTTCGGGCGGCGCGTGCTGGCGACCGGCGGCAACGCGATCGCGGCCCACTACACCGGCGTCGACACCGGCGCGATCAAGCTGCGCGTCCTGGTGATCTCCAGCATGGCGGCGGCCCTGGCCGGGATGCTCTACGCCGGCCGGCTGCACACGGGGCGCTTCTCGCTCGGCGAGGGCGACGAGTTGTCGGTGATCGCGGCGGCGGTGCTGGGTGGCACCAGCCTGTTCGGTGGCGCCGGCACCGTCATCGGCTCGATCGTCGGCGCGCTGATGATTGGCCTGATCAACAACGGCCTGATCCTGATGGGCCTGGAGTTCAGCCAGCAGCTTATCGCGCGCGGCGTCATCATCCTGCTGGCCGTCGCCATCAGCCAGCCCCGCCGCTGACGGAGAGACCATGACCGAACGCTATTTCGACGACCACGCGCGCGCCACTATCGAGGCGGCGATGGCCCGCATCATCCCGACGGATCACGAGCCGGGCGCGCGGGAGGCCGGCACCATCGACTTTGTCGATCGCTACTTGTCCGGGATCGGGCACATCTACGCCAAGCCCGATGGCAGCGGGTTCGAGACGCTGGTCGGCGCGCAGGCTGACGCTTGGCAAACCCGGATCGACCGGCTGCGCGAGACCTATCGCACCGGCATCCTGGATCTGGACCGACGCAGCCGTGCCCTGCATGGCCACGATTTCGTGGCGCTGAAGCCGGAGCAGCAGGACGGCGTGCTGTCCAGCGTGGAACGGAGCGAGCCGGACCTGCCGCCGGACCAGTCCGGTCAGACGACGGGGCCCGGCTACAGCCTGACCGTGCGCCAGGACACGCCGGGGGTGGAGCCGGCGTTGCAGCAGACCAGTACGGAGACGGATTTGCCGTTCGTGCCGTTGCTGGTTCTGCACACGCGGCAAGGTTTCTACTCCGACCCGATCTATGGCGGCAACCGCGGCCAAGTCGGCTGGCGGGTGATCGGCTTTCCGGGACCGTCGTCGATGAACGAGGTGTTCACCGGCCGCTACAGCACACTCGGCTGGTTCGCCGAGGGACATACGACGCCGATCGAGGAGCGTATCGATGGCCGCTAACAAGCCCGACCATGTCGAGGTCTGCATCGTCGGGGCCGGCGCGTCCGGTGCGGCGGCGGCCAAGGTGCTGACCGAGCGCGGCGTGCGCGTGGTCGCCCTTGAGCGCGGGCCGTGGCGCGGCCGCGAGACGTTCGGCGGCGACGAACTCGCCAACGTCAACCGCTACAATTTGTGGCCCGACCCGATCCTCAACCCACGCACCGTGCGGACCAACAACGACGAGCCGGCGCGCGAAGAGCTGTTTTGCCCGGTGCCGCAGATGGTCGGCGGCGGCACCGTGCATTGGCAGGGTTGGCTGCCGCGTTTCACCGAGAACGACTTCCGCGTCCGCACCATCGCGGGCGACCTGCCTGGGGCGACGCTGGCTGACTGGCCGATCACCTATGCCGAGCTCGAGCCATACTATGACAAGGTCGAGTGGGCGTTCGGCGTGTCGGGCCAGGCCGGGGCGAACAAGTTCGAGAGCCACCGGAGCCGCGGCTATCCCTGCCCGCCGATGCCGATGTCGCGCTACGCCGAGAAGTTCCACAAGGGGTGCGGCGCACTCGGCTGGAACTCGTTTCCGACCCCGCAGGCCGCGCTGTCCCGCGCCTACAACGGCCGGCCGGCGACGGTGGTCAGCGCGTTCGCGCAGCAGCACGGCGACCCGACCGGCACGCGGTCGAGCGCGCTGAACGTGCTGGTACCCGACGCGGTGGCGACCGGGCTGTACGACCTTCGCGCTGACTGCTACGTGCGCGAGCTGACGCTCGACGCGGCGGGCGAGGTCCGCGCCGCGGTCTACCAGGATGCCGATGGCCAGACGCACGCGCAGACCGCCGACGTGTTCCTGATGGCCTGCGGCGCGGTCGAGACGGCGCGGCTGTTGCTGCTGTCCAAGTCAGGCCGGTTTCCGAACGGGCTCGCCAACGGCAGCGACCTGGTAGGGCGCAACGTGACGTTCCACGAGTACAGCGCGGCGGTCGGACTGTTCGACGATCCGATTTACGCCTGGGCCGGCGGCGGCTACGTCAGCGCCAGCTCGTTCCAGTTCTACGAGCACGACTCGAAGCGCGGCTTCGTCGGCGGCGGCCACATCGCGGCGGCCGGCGTCGGCATCCCGTTGCCGATCAACTGGCGGCTCCCCGGCGCGCCGAGCTGGGGTGCGGCGGCCAAGGACGTCGATCGGCTTTACTACAACCACAGCATGGCGGTCGCGATGGTGGTGCACGACATGCCTCGCCACGAGAACCGGATAGACCTCGACGACGAGAGGGTGGACGCCTGGGGCCTGCCGGTGGCGCGGGTCACGCTGAGCCCGCACGAGAACGACCTTGCCATGGGCCGCTTCCTGATCGACCGCAATGCCGAGATCTTGGAGGCCGCTGGGGCCAACCGGATACAGAAAGTCTACATCGACCGCATCACCGGCAACTGCTCGCACCAGCACGGCACGACGCGGATGGGCCACGACCCGAACACCTCGGTGCTGAACCGCGACTGCCGGGCGCATGAGGTGGACAATCTGTATGTCGTCGATGGCGGCTCGTTCCCGACCGGCACCGGGGCCAACCCCACCCTGACGATCATGGCAAACGCCTGGCGCGTGGCCGAGCGGATCATGGCGACGCGTGGGCGAGCCGAGGCGATGGGCGGAGGCGATGCCGGGCGGGTCAGGGTGTCGGCGCAACGGCAGGGGAACTGATGGTCTCTGCCCGGAGATGC